>DASPQI010000438.1:0-26821 GCA_035625045.1 Syntrophales bacterium
ACTGATGAATAGCTGCCGGCCTGTAAACGTCCGAGGATACAAGGTAGACCCTTTTGTCCTGATTGACGAGAAGCTGTGCAAGTTTTACTGCTGTCGTAGTCTTGCCGCACCCCTGAAGACCGACCAGCATCACAGGGGCAGGGAACCGACCACTAAGCCTCAACTGACTGCTCTTCCCGCCCAGCAAATCTATCAGCCTGTCATGGACAATCTTCACGACCTGCTGACCGGGTGTAATACTTTCCAGAACCTCCCGTCCGACTGCCCTTACCCTGATTTCCTCTATGAAGTCCTTAACGACCTTGAAATTTACATCCGCTTCGAGAAGAACCATACGTATTTCTTTCAAGGCAGAAGCAATATTTTCTTCATCAAGACGGCCTCTCCGTCTGAGTTTTTTAAATACATCTTCAAGTTTTTCCGTCAAAGTTTCAAACATAATTCACCGATAAAACATCTTTCGATTTTAGTTATTTTTTATTACCACTTTATGAATTGCACAGTTCAGCCCTCTGATCTTTTTTGTCACATCATCCGCCACTTTCTGGGCCTGTTCCCGGCTATCGAACCCTTCGAGGGTAACGCGAAACCATTTCCCCTTCTCATGCAGCTCAGCTTCAGTAATCTTCGGCGTAAACCCAAGGTCTTTCAATTTTTTATATAGACGGTTGGCCTTATCCTTTTCTTTATAAGAAACAACATTAATCAGATATTTTTCATCCATACGAGGCGGCTTCTTCTTAGCCTGTTCAACAACGGGTGATACCGATGACTTTTGTTCTTGTGTCGATGCCGGAGCCTGAACCGCAGCCTGTGGTTCTTCATTTCCGACAGGTACTGTTACAGAAACTTTTTTTTCTTCTGTAGCTTTCTCTTCACCGGCTGACTTCGAGTATTCTTTTGACGGCTCACTGACAGTTTCAGTAGTATCAATTCTGTTTGACGACCAGCCGAGTTTTTCTTTAATCATGCTCGGAATACCACGTGCAAATTTTTCAGGGTAGGTATCAATATTTTTACCGACCGTTACACCGAAAAGAAAAACAATAAAAAGTAAACAGGACATTCCTATGATAAACAGGACCAACGCCCTTTTACCCAGCTTCAGTTCAAATGTTCGAACATTCTTAGATGACATTTAGTTCTTCTGCGTCTACATTCGTTCCGGTGCTGAGACACCCAGTAATCTCAGGGCATTTCTCAATACAGTAAGAACGGATTTTATTAAAAAAAGCCTCGCCCTGCTCAATTCTTCATCGCCGGATAAAACCCTGTGTTTGTTATAGTAGCTATGAAAAATGGCCGCAAGTTCATTTAGGTAAAAAGTCAGACGGTGAGGTTCCAGGGCCAGTGCGGCACCTTCAGTTACTTCTGGAAATCTAGTGACGGCTTTAATCAAATCAACCTCCTCCGGAAGTTTCAGGCGACGCAAATTCACCTCATCATACCCTGGTACTTTTTGGTTCTGCTCTTGGGCATTACGCATTATACTGCATATTCTCGCATGAGCATACTGCACATAATAGACTGGATTCTCATTTGACTGTTTTTTTGCCAGTTCCAGGTCGAAATCAAGGTGACTATCTGACCGTCTCATAAGGAAATTGTATCTTGCCGCGTCTTTTCCCACTTCATCTACTACCTCTTTCAGCGTCACAAATTCGCCGGCACGTGTCGACATCGGGACAGGTTTTCCACCCCGCAGCAGATTCACGAGTTGAACCAGAACTATTTTTAGAGAATCTTTATCATGACCGAGGGCCTCAATACATGCAACCATCCGGGGTATATATCCGTGATGATCCGCCCCCCAGATATCTATAAGCGTATCAAAGCCGCGGACGTACTTATTATGATGGTATGCTATGTCGGCAGCAAAATAGGTTGGTTCTCCATTCTTCCTGACAACAACCCTGTCTTTTTCATCTCCAAAAGCGGTCGTCTTAAACCAGATGGTTTCCCCATCACGGTAAACGAATCGCTTTTCTTCAAGTTCAGCAAGCAACTTCCCCACTTGATCTTCTTCATAAAGATTTCTTTCACTGAAGTAATTATCAAAAACCACACCAAAGGCCTTCAAGTCTTCCTCGATTTCATTCAGAATAGCACTCGCAGCATAGTCGGTAAATATGCGGATGACTTCATCCTTATTCCTTGCGCGATAGATGTCTCCTTCTTTGGTAATAATATTTCTTGCCAGATCTTTGATATAGTCACCCTGGTAACAACCTTCAGGAAACTCAATATCCTCACCCAGAAGACTGAGATAGCGAAATAGGACTGACTTCCCCAGATTATTCATCTGGTTGCCTGCGTCATTGATATAATACTCACGAAAGACCGAAAACCCTGCTGATTCCAGAATATTCGCAATAACATCGCCGACGACAGCTCCCCGGGCATGACCTATATGAAGTGGCCCCGTAGGATTGGCACTAACATATTCGATATGAGTTTTTCTTCCTCTTCCATAATCGGAAACACCGTAGCGATTCCCCAGCTCATCGACATCTTCAAGAAAAGTGGCCCACACATTTTCTCGTATAAAAAAGTTCATAAACCCGGGACCCGCAATCTCTACCCGTTCAAGAAAATCTTCACAATCTCGGATATTTTCAGAAATGAATTCTGCGATCCTGCGGGGAGGCAACTTCCTCCTTACACGGGAAGCCAGCACCATAGCCACATTGGATGCATAGTCACCGTGAGCCGCTTCTTTGGGTATATCAATTTCTATAGACGGAATCACCTCCGTCTCTATTAACCCTTTATCAATACAAGTTCTTAAAGAGTTTTCCAGTAAACTTTGCAGTCTGTGCTTCATTTATTCTCTCATTGGCCATCTTGGGAAACGTACTTCATCATTCAAACATCCTTTAACATGAGGGCAAGAATGGAAGACAAAGATGGTTTTTACTATTAAAAAAAGTTGGCCACATGGCCAACCTCAGTGTTTACATAATAAGACTTTAAGCTGATTCTACAGAAGATTACGAATCATGCTTTAATAGAAACATTGAATTTTTTCTTATAGTTATCTCTCCAGACGCAAATTGAACAGTCTACCTCATGTTACTGTGATAATTGACAATCTGTTCTTATTCACCGTTTGGATTGATGGTACAGTATATTTATACGATTTTGAAGTCAAGACATTTTGATGAAAAACGTCAATAGCGAAAATATAGATAATTCATAACATCAACGCCCACAAAGAGATAGGCAACAGCGGCGATGGATAAAAACGGGCCGAAAGGTACTGCATATTTCATGTCCATACCCCTGGCGATCATCACTGAGATGCCAACAACAGCACCCAGCAAAGAACTGATAAACAAGATGAAAAACAGTGATTTCCATCCTAAAAAGGCCCCAAGCATAGCTAACAGCTTGATATCACCTCCCCCCATTCCTTCTCTTTTTGTTATGAGTTCATATATGAAGGCAATGGCAAACAGGCATCCTCCGCCGATTAAAATTCCCAAGAGTGCCTCCATCAAGGGAATGCCCATGAAGAAAATCGCAATCAGAAAAAAAGCAGGTATACCCGGCAGTGTAATAACATCAGGAATAATCTGGTGATCGAGATCAATGAATGTGATGACAATTAATGCACATGTAAAAGTAAACGAAAAGAGATACTTAATACTGAGACCAAATTTCCAAAATAAAAAAATTGATAGGAGGGCTGTAATCGCTTCCACAAAGGGATACCGGAGAGAAATCTTTTCATGGCAGTCCCTGCATTTTCCTCTCAACACAAGGTAGCTGATTATGGGAATGTTATCGTAAAATCGGATACTGTGCATGCATTTCGGGCAACGGGAAGATGGGAAGATGATGGATTGACCTTCGGGAATTCGATAGATTAAAACATTGAGAAAGCTCCCAATGGCAGCACCGGCAACAGTCAAAAAGATCCCCCAGAATAAGCCCATAAAAACCTTATCTACGCCGTTGTCCCATAAGTTGCATTGCTATCAGCCATCTTTCCGGTCCCACTTATAAGGTATATCGTTATCGTGCGGATGGACCCTGAATTCGTCCGGGTCCATATAGTTGTATACTTCCGTAGGGGTATTGACTACCACAGCTTCTTCTCCGGATATACACTTGAATCCGTGATAAACGTAGGGTGGAATATGCACCAGTACAGGGTTATGCTCACCAGCGAAGAATTCATTTATTTCGCCGTATGTTGAAGAATCCGGTCTCCCGTCATAAAGCACTATCTTCATCATACCCTTAACAACAGCCATGTTATCGAACTGCTTTTTATGGTAATGCCAGCCCTTCACCACGCCCGGGTACGCGGTCGTCATATATACCTGGCCGAATCCCTGATACATCTCATCATCATTACGCAGGATCTCCATTAATCTACCCCGCTCGTCCGGTATGACCTTCAGCTTTTTGACAATGACTCCGTTAATCATAATTTATTCGCCCCTGTCTTTGCCACCATATTCCCGGCATACTGGAGGGATTCAAACGTACCTGCGTCACTCCACCAGCCGTCAAGTACATCCCATTTCATCTTTCCTTCATTGATATAAAAATTATTAACGTCGGTAATCTCCAATTCCCCCCTCTGCGATGGCTTAAGGGTTTTGATAAAATCGAAGACTCGCCTGTCATACATATAAATGCCGATAACGGCATACTGCGATGCTGGTTTGGCCGGTTTTTCTTCAACACGGACAATTTTGTCTCCCTCAAAAACGGGGACACCGAATCTCTGGGGATCGGGCACTTCTTTCAGAAGCATTCTTGCCCCTTCCTTCTGCTCTCGGAAATATCCAACGGCCTTCCTGATATTCTTCTCAATAATATTATCCCCTAAAACAACGACAATCTTTCCGTTGTCCGCAAAGTGTTCTGCAAGATTGAGTGCCGCTGCGATACCCCCTTCACCCTCCTGATATGTATAATTGAGATGTTTAAGGCCGAATTCAGTCCCGTTCCCGAGAAGTCTGAGAAACTCACCGGCATTATTACCGCCCGTAACGATCAGTATCTCATCGATACCGGCATTCACCAATGTCTTTATAGGATAGTAAATCATGGGTTCATTGTAAATAGGAAGGAGGTGCTTATTCGTAACCTTGGTGAGGGGATACATCCGGCTGCCCAAACCTCCTGCTAAAACGACACCCTTCATACCTCTTCCTCCTTTTCGGTCGGATCGGCGCGTTGCCTGTTCAACCGAGTTAAATAATAATATTAAGCCTACAACTGTGCGGCGATTGCGCTTTCCTATATCACATAAAAATCCCCTCAACAACAGAAACATTCTTTTGCTGTTCACCCTTTACTTCCGTAACAGGCATGGTATAAAGAATAGAATATTTATCAATTGGAGCTTGTTTCACTATGGACGAATTCTACATGACACGTGTCCTCAAGCTGGCAAAAAAAGGTGAAGCCTGGGTCAGCCCCAACCCCATGGTGGGCGCCGTTATTGTAAAGGATAATCGGATAATTGGAGAGGGGTACCATCAAATATTCGGAGGAAACCACGCCGAAATCAACGCCATCAATCATGCTACTGAAGCAATTGAAGGCGCGACAATCTATGTAAATCTCGAACCCTGCACCCATTACGGGAAGACGCCTCCCTGCATTGGAAGAATAATCGCCTGCAAACCTGCAAGAGTGGTCATTGGAACGTCTGATCCCAATCCCTTAGTAGCCGGTGGGGGCATTAAAGCCCTTAAACAGAGCGGCATAGAGACGACCTTGGGTGTCTTAGAAGATCAATGCAAGAGAATCAACGAAAGGTTTTTCAAATTCATCCGGACGGGAATACCCTTTGTAACCCTAAAGTATGCCCAGACGATTGACGGGAGAATTGCCGCGTCAGCAGGCCATTCCCGGTGGATCAGTTCGGAAAAATCGCTCAGATTTGCCCATATGTTAAGAAGCCATCACGATGCCGTACTCATCGGTGTCGGTACACTGCTCACAGATAATCCGGAACTCACTACTCGTCTGACCAGGGGAAGAAGTCCGCTCAGGGTCGTTGTTGATTCCCATTTGCGTACACCGCCAGATGCAGGCATTTTAAGAAATCAGAACACGGCAAAGACCATTATTGCCACGACCAGCAATGCCAATAGTGAAAAACATACACAGTTGAATAAAATGGGCATAGAAACAATCGTAGTCGAACAAGATAACGATCATCATGTCGATCTGACAAAACTGTTCGCTGAACTTGGGAAAAGAAAAATCTCTTCTGTCCTGGTCGAAGGGGGATCAGCCATAATCACATCCATTTTAAGGGGTAGACTAGCCGACAGGGTCGTGGTCATTGTCGCCCCGAAGATCGTGGGAAAGGGAGTAGAAGCGGTCAGCGATCTGGAAATACAAAGCATGGACGAATCGCTCAAACTCACCTACGGAAAAATCCTCAGGAAGGGTGATGACCTGATCATTGATGGAAGAATTGAAAAATGATCTCAGGTTGCAACCTTCCCCGCAATCCTGATCCCGTCCAGGGCGGAACTTATGATCCCGCCTGCATAACCGGCCCCTTCACCGCAGGGATAGAGACCGCTTACGTTAACACTCTGACCATCTGGACCTCTCACTATTCTCACCGGCGATGATGTCCTGGTTTCAACGCCGATCAGAGTTGCTTCCTCCGTAACGAATCCATGCATCTTCCGATCAAACTGGATGATCCCCCGCTTCAGGGCGTCAATTACAAATCCCGGCAGGGCCTCACGCAGAGACACAACGTTTACGCCTGGCAGAAAACTGGTCGATTTTGGAAGATCGCCAACCTTATCCTGTAAAAAATCAATCAGACGCTGTGCGGGGGCGTTATAATTTTCTCCACCCAAAACAAAGGCCTTCTCCTCCCAATGCCTCCGGAAGATGAGACCACAAAGCGGATCAGATACGATATCCATAAAATCTTTAATATTAACATTTGCCACAACAGCACTGTTGGCATATGGACCCGCTCTCCGGTGGCGGCTCATGCCGTTGGTGACCACTCTGCCCTTCTCCGAACTGCACCCGATGACAGAGCCGCCGGGACACATGCAAAATGTATAAGCCGATCGGTTCATATCGGCAAGCTTCGCCGTCAGAAAGTAGTCCGCCGGCGGCAGATCAGGATGACCTCGCCATTTGCCGTACTGAACAGTGTCGATCAATTCCTGGGGGTGTTCAACACGGAGACCGACGGCAAAGGGTTTGGCCTCAAGACGCACGCCATGTTCGCAAAGCATGATGTAGATGTCTTCCGCGCTCTGCCCGGCAGAAAGAATCAGATGGTCTGTTTTTATCTCCTCCTTGCCATTGACGATCACTCCTTCTACACTGTCCTCATGAATCAAAAAATCTGTAACCCTCGATTCAAACCGAACTTCACAGCCTAACTCCAAAAGTCTCTTTCTCAAGTTAACCACTACTTCCCGCAACCTGTCCGTCCCTATGTGGGGCTTCGCGTCGGTCAGAATCTCAGAGGGAGCGCCCGCATCAACAAAACTTTTTTTAACCCATTCCGTATACGGATTCTTGACCCGGCTTGTCAGCTTGCCGTCAGAAAATGTGCCGGCGCCACCCTCTCCGAAATGCACATGGCTCTCCGTATTCAAGATCCCCTTCTCCCAGAAGGCATGGACATCAGCAATGCGCTCGGAGATCCGCTTACCCCTTTCGAGGAGGAGCGGAGGAATTCCCCTTTCTGCCATGGTAAGCGCCGCAAAGAGACCAGCAGGGCCGCATCCGACGATGATGGGCCTTTTACCGGACTTTATCCTTGCAGGATGGCGCAGCGGTTGCGTCTCTTCTTTCAATACCTCTATATTTACATCCCTTCCTGCCTTGACCGGCAAGCCAATCTTATACGGCACAGACACATCCACAGAATAAACGAAACGCGGTTTTCTCCTTCTCCTCGCATCGATTGACTTTCTGATCACCCTGAGAGATAAAACAGATTCCTCCGGGATACCGATGATCGATGCCGTTTTCCCCTTCAATAAATCTTCGCTTTCGCCGAGGGAAAGCACGATGCCGGAGATTCTCAATTTCAGCATGATTTCACCATTGAAAAAATATAACGATTATTATATCAGAAAGACTCAAATAAATTACTGCATAAAAGCAAACCCGTATATGAGGTATCTTTCATGCCATGGTACGCGGTACACACACGGAGCAGACATGAAGACATGGTATACACCGGTCTTATACAGAAATCAGTTCACACCTTCCTCCCCAAAATAGAGGTATGGAGTAAACGAAAGGACAGAAGAAAGAAGATCATGATCCCCATGTTCCCAGGGTATCTATTTGTGGAACTTTTATCCCTGGACAGTCAGACAAAACTGAATGTCCTTAAGACATTCGGGGTGGTCAGAATCCTCGGAAAGCCGACGGGATCTGAGCCGATACCAGTTCCCGACGCCAAGATAGAGGCTATCCAGAGAATAATTCAGTCCAAAGTAGAGGTTCAGCAAATCCAGTACCCCAAGGTTGGGGAACCGGCCCTGATCGTTGACGGACCTTTCACCGGTATTGAAGGAGTGGTTGTCAGTACAGACTATAGCAAAGAACTCTTTGTAATATCCATAGAACTCCTTCAGAGATCGGTTGCCATCAAGCTTGAGGGTTTTCAGATCAAAAAGATCTAACCACAGGGCCTTTCAGTACAGAAGATTTACTTCAGAAAGCGCTCACTCATTGAATGCCTTCATCGCTTCCTCGAACAGGAGTTCCCCAGACCCTTTGTACTTAGGTGAAATATGAAACAGTGAAATCCTCTTTGCTCCCGCCCTTCGTGCCAGCATTCCAGCTTGTAAAGCCGTGAGATGATATTTCTGTGCGGCCTTATCAGCATCCTCATGGAGGAATGTCGCTTCTATAAACATCAAATCTGAACCTTGTCCCAGTTCTGTAATCCTGCGGGCATTGTCTTCATTATAGACAGCATCCGTGATATATGTAATTTTTTGGCCAGGCGTTACCTTCACAATTGTCGCCTTTAATTCACCGAGAGGGATAAACTTTTCTCCCGTCTCTTCCTTTCCATGCTTGCGCCAAACACGTATGGGGGTGTCATCCGGATCGCCGCAAAGAATGCGATCCTTCAAGTCCATCAGCCATGCCCCAACCGGAAGCCCCATTTCCTGCAGAACATTTTTCTTGATGTTGATACGGTTTTTTTCCTCGAAACTGTATGCAAGACAGGGGATCTTGTGATCAAGAAATTCCCCCTTGACTGAAAAGAAACCATCCTCTACAAGGGTGCCGTTAAAGTTCTCATTCACAACATCGATTTCAGGTTTAAAAGCCTTCCGGCAGTGATAGCTTCTGAGCAGTTTATAGTCCGGATGAACCTCCATAACGTGAATAGCAAAATCGTTCGTGTAATTTTCCACAAGATTCCATGTATAGGCGTTAATCTTATTCTCTACCTGTTGATGGAAGCCGGGGGGACCAAAAATGGAGATATGACAGTCACGGCCTAAACATACACGCAACAGATAATCAAACCCTATGAAATGATCCATATGTGTATGAGAAACAAAGATGTGATTGATCTTGAGTAGCTTTCTCGGACTCAGATTATGAATATCACCCAGGTCAAATAGGAGCGCCTGGCGCCGGTACTTAAATTCGACATATACCCCCGGATCACCAAAGGGATCATTGATCAGATGGGCGCTGAACATATACCATTTTTACCTTGTAGTAATTATAATTACAACGTTCCTGCATATCAACTGCCGTTTTTAATCTTTATTGCCTTATCAAATTCAATATACGTAGAATATCATGATTTTTAATAAATTCAACTTGACTTTCATTATTGAGTTCGAAAATACTTGTTCACAACAACCTGATCTGAGGAAATAAACATACATGCCGGCTAATTTGCCCCCCCAATATTTTGAAGCGGAAGAAAGATTCCGGAAAGCTAAGACACCGGAAGACAAAGTCGATGCCCTGGAAGAGATGCTTGCCATCATGCCGAAACACAAAGGGACGGATAAGCTCAAGGCCATGCTGCGCGAACGTATATCAAAACTGAAAGACCAAGCACAGAAGAAAAAGGGAGCCGCCAGACAGAAGACGGCTTATGACATTGAAAAAGAGGGGGCTAGCCAAATCGTTGTCATCGGTCCGCCTAATACGGGCAAATCATCCCTCGTGAAGTTAATAACCAATGCCTCTCCGGAAGTGGCAAATTTTCCTCATACTACCCATAAACCCACGCCGGGAATGGCTCAATATGAAAACATCCAGTTCCAGCTTATAGATACACCTCCCCTTACAAAGGATTACATGGAACCCGGCCTAACCGATCTGATCCGCCGGGCTGATATTATCGTCATATTATTGGATCTCTATACTGACCCTATTAAGCAGTTTGAGGATACCCTTTCAATTCTCCATTCATATCGGATTTATTCCGAAACATGCAATTTACCAGAAGATTTGAGAAAATCTCCTATGATCAAAAAAATGATTGTCGTCGTTAACAAAATGGATAGACCTGAAGACAAAGAAGATCTGGATATTTTTTTAGAACTCTCCGGTATCAAATTGCCCTATATGGATATTTCGACACGCACCTGCCGGAATATCATGACATTCCTGGACAAGCTTTATGAACTATCCGGAATTATCCGCGTTTATACCAAACCGCCCGGCAGAGAGGCGGATAAAACAGCCCCCTTTGTCATCCCTGTGGGGAGTACCCTGGAAGATTTGGCAGGTAAGATCCACAACGACTTCGTTAACAAATTAAAATACGCCAGGGCGTGGGGTAAATCAGTTCGTGACGGTCAGATGATCCAGAGGGATTACATTCTTCAGGAAGGCGATATAGTAGAGTTTGCCGTATAAAAAATTATGAGTCTGTTTAATGTCTCCCCAGAAAAAGAGAAAGCCTTAAACGAGCGCATGGAACGTCTTGGAGTTAAGGAAACGGATTTCCGTGAGACATTCGTGAGATCATCCGGACCGGGCGGGCAGAAGGTCAATAAAGCAGCCTCATGTGTTCATCTCGTCCACGTACCATCGGGCTTGTCGGTCAAATGCCAGCAGTCACGTTCTCAATCACTGAATCGCTTTCTGGCAAGGCGCTTGCTTCTGGACAGGCTTGAAAGGATACAACAGGGACTAGCACAGGCAGACAGGGATCGCGTTGAAAAGATAAAGAGGCAGAAACGCCGCCGCTCCAGGCGCGTCAAGGAAAAGATCTTGATGCTCAAACACATGCAATCGGAAAAGAAGTCTCTGCGTTCGAAGCATTCCTTCCCACTGGAATAAGGAAGATAAAACTGATATAAGATTGCCACAATGTTGACAGAAATGGAGAAAAGGGTTTCTAAGCTCATTCAGAAAGACATCCCTCTCGAAAAGAAACCCTTCAAGAGTATTGCGAAACAAGCTTTTGCTTCCGAAGAGGAAGTCCTTACAATCATCCAGGGATTGATGGAGAAAGGCTGCATCCGAAAATTTGGAGCCGTCCTAAGACATCAGAAAGCAGGTTTCAGGCACAATGCGATGGTTGTCTGGGCTGTGCCGCCGGAGAAGTGTGAACCTATCGGGAAGATTCTGGCCTCTTTTGCCGAAGTAACCCACTGTTATGAAAGAGTACCCTCCTTCGAAGGGAAATACAACATCTTCACGATGATTCACTTTCAGGAAGATAATCAGGAGAGCGTCATCCAGAAACTTTCGCAAGCGGTGGATATAAAATACTTCAAAATTCTCATAAGCAAGGAAGAGTATAAAAAAAACAGCATGGAGTATTTCACAGATGTCGAATAAATCTTCCGAGGCCCTATTTAGAGAAGCCGGCAAATATATCCCCGGCGGCGTAAACAGCCCGGTTAGGGCCTTCAGGTCTGTTGACTCAACACCCGTATTTATCAATAGTGCCTCCGGCTCCAAGATATACGATGTCGAGGAAAAGGAATATATCGATTACGTATCCTCCTGGGGGCCCATGATCCTGGGCCACAGCAATCCCCAGGTCGTTCATGCCATCCAGACGGCAGCGGCAAAGGGAACCAGTTACGGCGCCCCTACTGAACTGGAAATTGAGATGGCAAAGATGATCGTCGATGCCTTCCCTTCTATTGACATGGTAAGGCTGGTCAGTTCGGGAACGGAAGCGGCAATGAGTGCCATCAGGCTCGCGCGTGGCTACACAGGCAGGGAGAAAATTATCAAATTTGACGGCTGCTATCACGGCCATGCCGATTCGCTATTGGTAAAAACCGGCTCCGGTGTGGCAACGCTGGGCATCCCGGGAAGTCCCGGTGTCCCCCGAGTATTGGCGGAAAAGACCATTACGCTGCCCTTCAACAATATCGAGGCCGTTATATCCGCAATGGATTCACATGGAGATGACCTGGCCTGCATTATCGTTGAACCTGTAGCGGGGAATATGGGTGTTGTTTTACCCCGAGCAGGATTTTTGGAGACGCTCAGAGATGTTACTCGCCGGCGCGGCGTACTTCTCATCTTTGATGAGGTAATTACAGGCTTCCGGTTGACATACGGCGGTTATCAAAACCTTGCCGAGATTGAGCCGGATATAACCTGTCTGGGGAAGATCATAGGCGGCGGACTTCCCGTTGGTGCCTTCGGGGGTAAACGGGATATCATGGAGAAGCTGGCACCATTAGGTCCAGTCTACCAGGCGGGCACCCTTTCAGGAAATCCTGTGGCCATGTCGGCAGGTATCGCCACTCTCAGCATTCTCAAGAAAAATCCGGGGAATTATGCCGGCCTGGACCATCTCACATCTTACCTGTGCAAAGAATTGCAGAGATTGTTTGATTATAAGAGCATCCCCGTTCGTATTAATCGGTCGGGCTCCATGTTCACTGTTTTTTTTACCAAAGAAGAGGTGTACGATTTCACCTCCGCAGCAAAAAGCGATGCGAAACTCTATACTCGTTATTTTAAAGGTATGTTATCTCGGTGCATCTACCTGGCTCCTTCCCAGTTTGAGGCCTCTTTTCTCTCACTTGCCCATACGGATGAAGATATAGAAAAAACCCTCGCCGCGTGCGCAGAGACACTGAATGCCCTGTAGATGGATTTTCATAGGGGAAGGAATCCAAAAACTAATGTCAGAACCAAAAAGGTTGGGAAGATGAAGAAAATTCTCGTCACCGGCGCAGCCGGCTTTATTGGGTTTCACTTAGCAAAACGTCTCCTGAAGGCCGGTCACTCCGTGGTAGGTGCGGACAATTTAAATGACTATTATGACGTTAATTTGAAGCAGGCAAGACTGAACCTTCTTACAGACAACCAGAATTTCCATTTCATGAAAACGGATATTGCAGATAAGGAACAAACTGCCTTGCTTTTCAAGAAAAATGAGCCTGAGATCGTTGTCCATCTGGCAGCTCAGGCCGGAGTCAGATACTCACTCATAAACCCCTATGCGTATCTGAATAGTAACCTGGTCGGTTTTTTGAATATACTCGAAGAGTGCAGACACTATAATTGCCGGCATTTGGTTTTTGCCTCATCCAGTTCTGTCTATGGGGCCAATACGCTTATGCCGTTTTCCGTACACCACAACGTGGATCATCCTGTCAGTCTTTATGCAGCCACGAAAAAGGCCAATGAACTGATGGCACACACGTATGCTTGTCTATACAAGCTTCCCTGCACGGGGTTGAGATTCTTCACCGTCTACGGGCCCTGGGGTAGACCGGATATGGCTCTGTTTCTGTTTACAAAGGCTATCCTGGAAGACAGAACCATCGATGTCTTCAACAACGGCAACATGCAGAGAGACTTTACTTATATCGATGATATCGTGGAGGGTGTAATTAGAATCGCGGATAAAATCCCGAAGTCTAACCCGGACTGGCATGGCGACCACCCGGACCCTGCTACGAGTTTTGCCCCGTATAAGATCTATAACATAGGCAATAACAGCCCCGTAGGTCTTCTTGAATTCATACATATACTGGAGAGACAGTTAGGCAAGAAGGCAAAAATGAACTTGCTTCCCCTGCAGCCCGGTGACGTACCGGAAACCTTTGCCGATATAGACGATCTTATGAGAGATGTTGGCTTTAAACCGGTTACATCCATAGAAGACGGTATCAGGTATTTTATGAAATGGTATAGGGAGTATTATAAAATCTGAGGAGCAATACAATGAAAAAAGCGTTTATAACAGGTATTACAGGGCAGGACGGCTCTTATCTGGCAGAGTTGCTGCTGGACAAAGGCTATGAAGTTCATGGACTTATTCGCAGGTCAAGCACATTCAACACAGACCGTATTGACCATTTATACAAGGACTTTCATGACCCCAATGCGCGCGTATACCTGTACTATGGCGACCTCTCCGTATCGGGACAGCTGACGGATCTGTTGCACACGATAAAACCTGATGAGATATACCACCTTGGCGCACAGAGCCATGTCCGGGTAAGCTTCGATATGCCGGAATACACAAGTGACGTTACCGGTCTGGGGACACTCAGGCTGCTCGAGGCCATTCGCAAAACTGGTATCAATACAAGATTCTATCAGGCCTCATCGAGCGAGATGTTTGGTTCAGCCCCACCGCCTCAGAATGAATCGACCCCGTTTCAGCCGCGTAGTCCGTACGCAGCCGCAAAGGTATACTCCTACCACATGGTGCAGAATTACCGGGAAGCTTACCAAATTTTCGCCTGCAACGGCATTCTGTTCAACCATGAATCTCCCCGCCGTGGTGAAACTTTTGTGACCAGGAAAATTACCCGCGCAGCCACACAGATTAAACTGGGTCTCAAGGACAAACTCTACCTCGGGAATTTGGAAGCAAAAAGAGATTGGGGTTTTGCCGGTGATTATGTGGCTGCCATGTGGTTAATGCTGCAGCAGGATGAACCCGATGATTATGTGATTGCAACGGGAGAGACCCATTCAGTGCGGGAATTCGCCGAAAGGGTCTTTCAGAAGCTCGGCCTTGATTACAGAAAACACGTCGTCATTGATCCAAAGTATTTCCGGCCAACGGAGGTAGATGTCCTATTGGGAGATGCCGCCAAGGCGGCAAAGAGGCTCGGATGGAAACCAAAGGTGAATTTTGAGTCGTTAATTGATATGATGATTGAATGCGACATGGAATTAGCAAACAAAGAAAAAACGCTAAGAGATGCTGGCTATGCGAATTGTGATATACGTTAATATAACGAATATAAACTCACATATATAATTAACTTTATTTCTTCCGAGTTAATGGATAAATGTCATTAAAGAATAAGAGAATAACGGTAACCGGCGGCAAGGGCTTCTTGGGTCATCACCTAGTTAATAAGCTCAGAGAGCGCGGGTACGATCATATAGATGCCATAAGTTCATCAGACTATGACCTTACACATTTGGATAACATCATACGTATGTATGCTGACAAGAGACCGGATATCGTCATACATCTGGCCGCCAGAGTGGGAGGCATAGGTTACAACAGGGAAAATCCTGCCACACTGTTTTATGCCAACCTGATTATGGGCGCTCAGCTCATCCACGAAGGTTACTTGAGGAACATTGATAAATTTGTAGCCATAGGTACCGTCTGCGCCTATCCGAAATTCACCCCGGTTCCCTTCAAGGAAGATGATCTATGGAACGGCTATCCTGAAGAAACAAACGCACCTTACGGTCTTGCAAAAAAAATGATGCTTGTGCAATCTCAGGCTTATCGTCAGCAGTACGGCTTCAATTCCATCTTTCTCATTCCCGTCAATTTATACGGACCTCGCGATAATTTCGATCCCCAATCCTCCCATGTCATTCCTTCTCTGATAAAGAAGTGCATCGACGCGAACCTGAATAATGAAAGAGAGATCATAGTCTGGGGAAGTGGGCGGGCTACACGTGAATTCATCTATGTTGAAGATGCCGCCGAGGCAATCATTTTAGCAACTGAATCCTACAATAAGAATGACCCTGTCAACATTGGAACCGGACGCGAGATATCAATTAAAGACCTCGTTGAATTGATAACTGAACTGACTGGATTTCAGGGTAAAATCATATGGGATGAAGGTAAACCTGATGGCCAGCCACGCAGGATGCTAAATACTGCAAGAGCCTTTCAGGAATTTGGATTCACAGCAAAGACAAGCCTACGAGATGGATTGAAAAAAACAATAGACTGGTACCGAGAGGTAAAGGGCAGGAGCGTAAGATAGATAAACACGAGAGCGTATCTTTCAATGCTACAATTTTTGTATTCATAAAAAATCTTGACTTCGAATGCAAGCTTTAATAAAAAAACATATATTTGAAAGGATTGCGCACATTTATTGCATATACTTATGCACTACGGGGGATCACCATATACAGTCAAGCCGCCAGATATGACCGAAGGGTTTATGCCTGCTGGCCTTTTTTAGAGAATCTAATGAGGACCGAATTATTTTTTTGATGTCATGACTGTTTTATAAAGTCATGATAAGCGGAGTAACACAATGGACGTCAATGAGTTTGATGAAATTTCAGAACTTCAGGAATTCCAGCGCGTACAAGAACTGTTGCAGGAGATCACCGAGTCGATTAATGCATCAGAGGACATTAACCAGATGTTCATGGATACGAAGGATCATATTTTAGATCTTTTTAAAGTTCAGTTAGTTAACATATTTGCAGTAGATCAGTCAAAAAAAGATGTCTACTTAATTGGTCATGAAGGAAACAAGTCAGAAAAAATAAGACTGCCTATCGATAAAAAAAGTATCCCAGGTTATGTCGCTACAACCAGAAATTCGATCACCATTGCCGATGTCTACAATAAAGAGGAGCTGAAAAGTATTGACAAAGAGCTGACATTTGATGCCTCCATTGACAAAAAATTGGGGATTCGAACAAAGCAAGTCATGGCTGTCCCTATTACATACAATATTGAGTTAATGGGTGTTATCCAGATAATTAACAAAACGGACCCTTCAGGCGAATTTGCCGAGGAAGAACCTGTAATGCTCCACGAAATCTCAGAAGCTTTAGGTGCCGCCTTTCATAAATACAAAAAAGAAGAATCACCAAAAAGGAAAGAGACAAAATTTGGATATCTGATCAGTCAAGATTTAATTACTGAAGAGGAGTTGGAAAAAGCCAGAAGCGAAGCAATGGCTAAAAAGGAAGCCCTTGAGGTTATTTTAATGAAAAAATATCATATCTTAAGGGATGACATCCGAAAATCACTGGAAATATATTATAAATGTAGATTTATTCAGTTCAATCGCAGAACCACAATTCCTAGCTATCTGTTAGAAAAGCTCGAAAAAAGCCAACTTCTCCGTAACCTTTGGATTCCATTTGAGGAAGTTGGTGGATTCATCCATATCATTGTTGAAGATCCTCACGATTTGCAGAAAAGAAAAATCATTGAAAACACTTTAAATTCGTCGGATGTGAAATATGATGTCGCCCTCCCTGAAGACATTATAAGATTCATTAATCATGCTTATGAGCCCGAAGTTGCTGAACCGGATGAAAGTGACATTTCAGAAGATTATGACAGTGATAAAACTGGTGAGGCAGTCATTAAAGATTCAGAAGAAGATATGATGCAGCTGATGACTGAAGACGAAGTCATGGACGATGGAGACAGGGAGGCAAAAGAACTTGAAAGTAAGGTCATCACAGAATCTCTTGGTATGGCCAAGCAAGCTGCCATTAAGGAAGCATACATTAAAGAATCAGACAACGAAGTTATTCAGCTCGTGAACAAGATCATAAATGAAGCGTTTGCAAAAGGCGCCTCGGACATTCATATTGAACCAGACCCAGAAGCAGGAAACGTGGGTATCCGCTACAGAATAGATGGCACCTGCATACCTCATATGACTGTACCTTATGGTTTCAGAGCTGCTCTGGTTTCCAGAATCAAAATCATGGCGGCCCTTGATATAACGGTCAGGAGGCTACCGCAGGATGGCAAAATAAAAATGAATCGTCCGGACGGAAAGGCAATAGAACTCCGCGTCGCCACTATGCCGACACAGGAAAATCTCGAAGATGTAGTGATGCGTATTCTGACGGCGGGGAAGTTAATACCTTTAGAAGCCCAAGGTTTGACCAAAAGGAATTATAAAGAACTGCTGAAGCTATGTGAAAAACCGTATGGCATAATCCTTGTGGTCGGACCAACCGGATCCGGCAAGACAACAATGCTTCACGCAGCCTTACGCTATATCAATACGCCGGAAAGAAAAATATGGACGGCAGAAGATCCTATTGAGATTACACAGCGTGGCCTTCGACAAGTTCAGGTTCACTCTAAAATCGGATTCGATTTTGCCGCTGCAATGCGATCTTTCCTCCGGTCGGACCCGGATATTATTATGGTCGGCGAAATGAGGGATTATGAAACAGCTAAAATCGCCGTTGAGGCATCATTGACCGGCCATCTTGTCTTCAGCACTTTACACACGAATAGTGCACCTGAAACAGTCACCAGACTGCTCGATATGGGAATTGATCAATTTAACTTTTCAGATTCTCTGCTAGGTATTTTGGCGCAGAGATTGGTAAGGACACTCTGTAAAAAATGCAAGGAGGCTTATCATCCCACTGATGAAGAGTATAAAGAAATAGTTCGTGCTTACGGGAAAAAATTGTTCGACAAATTGAATGTACCCAGTGCAAAGATCCTTAACCTTTACCGCCCCAAGGGCTGTGATAGTTGTGAAAACTCAGGGTACAAAGGCAGGATGGGCATTCATGAACTTCTTATCAATACAGACACCAACAAAAGACTCATCCTCAAGCGTGCGACTATTGAAACCATAAGAGAGAACGCCATTTCCGAAGGAATGAGAACACTGCTTCAGGACGGGGTATCAAAAGCCATAATAGGTCTTACTGATTTAAAGCAAGTTTTCCGGGCATGCATAAAATAAAAACTACGACATTCACAAATATTCAAAAATCCATTCCAGGGGGATTTTTTGTTTTTAGATCTAAGAATAGTGCGACATGGAGACCGAAGTTTTACCTCTCATAAAAGCCTTTTACAAGAGGTATCATGGTAAAATTCTCTCAGCCCATACAGCCGTAACGGTAGCTTTTGCTACACCTGGTGGTTCGTGAGTAAACACAATCATAAACGGTATCTGGCCCTTGGGTAATATTTTGTTATCAGATAAGTTACCACCAGAAGAAGTTGATAAAGCCGAGCGAATTTCTTCTTCTTTTAACCGACTAAGTATTTCATCTTGGAGAACATTACCACAATAAGACATCCGTGCAACCAACAATGCCTCACTAGAATCAAACAACTCTCCCATGACCTTTATTTTTGCAATAGGGAAATCCGCGTGGTTTACAACTTCTCCTTCTATGACCCTGAGGTTTCCTAATGATTCATTATCTACAAAACGCTGTCGCACATTGATGAATTCAACCTGATCAGTGATGATATCCTGCTTCTGGACTTTCTCAATTCCTAAAAGCTGATCCATCATAGGGAAATTAAAATGCATCCATTCAATAGTTTGATACCCTGCTTCAGGATACATCCAAAGATAACCCTGCATCACGACCACAAAGACCAGAAAGAGGATTGATAAACGCATACTGATGCCCCAAGAGACATGTTTGCTTTTCTTTTTTGCAGGTTCGGGGGTTATTTTCCCTGGTCTCTCAATCTTTTTCGCAGCGGGTTTTTCTGGCGCGATTCTAGTGCTCTTTTCGAATTTTTCTACAACGGTTTGTTCCGCAATTTTAACACCAACTGACGGTAGTGCGTCGGCAGTATCTGACATCTGAACGGCAACTTTTTGAACCTGAACCAATTCAGGCGGTTCTTTCACAAAAATGGATTCGTCCTTTCGATCTTGATCACTTGTCAAAGGCTGTTCTTCGCTCGTATCCTTTAAACTAAACAAACTATCCTTGGCCGCTTTTTTATCTTCCGGTAAAGCGACGGATATATGCATATCTTCTTTTGACCGTGTAGCAATTACAATTTTCTCCCGTTCATCCTTAGCGGGTTGTTCCTCTTCATCAAACTGAATCTGCCTTTCCGCCTCTTCATATGCAGATAAATCTTCGGATGCCGGTAACTTTTCTTCCGCCTTCGAAACTGCGGCCTTCTCCAATATAATTCCATCAGGAGGTTTTTCTGATGTTATATGCGACAGAAAAATGTCCGTTTCTTCCTTTTCACGGATCAAATATAATGATTTATCCCGATCAAATACCGTCAAATTTTTTTCTGTTTCAGCAGTAACTACGCCTCTTCCCTGCGCAATATCACCAGGCATGCGGATGTCTTTTAAACTTGACAGAAAATTGTCCAGATCTTGCTTTTCATGAAATAAAGCTGGGGATTCATTTTTAATGGCCACTTCGCCACCTTTTCCTTGGATATCGATTTGTTCAATCTAGCATTTCATGAAATTAGACATGAGCACGGGTTATTACGTCAGTTCCTGGTTTCCTCGTCATTTGCTGGAGTCACAACCATATCGTCCGGCAGTAAAACCTTTATGGGGTCCATGCAAATCCTGCAATTGAACATAATTACTTTCTCTTTGATTTCATCATTTTCTATTATATATTTTTCTCCACATTCCTCACAGAATACGATCATGTGCAACGCTCCATAGAAATTATATCGACTTTATTTTAAAAATATTAGATACAGTTAATATTTACAATAATAGACAATACCTTGAACCGACATCAAAATTAAGATATGGCCTTAACCATATTTATTGCCCCTGCCTCCACAATTTTAATTCTGCCTTTAGTGCGCTGAACTCAGCACTTATGACTTTTTTTATCTCATCCAAAGCATAGGCAAAGGCCTCATGCGGAGTCATTCCGGAGATGGAGTTTAAAGACGATGCTTCATCTTTGGATGGACGTATAGTTTCTTCCATAGGTATCTCCTTCATTTTGGATATAATAATCGGCTCAGTTATATCATCCATTTTTTGCCGTTCGGAAAGTCTCTTTTTCACATCCTCTACAGGTGTTTCTTCTTTGGCCCATTTATCCTCCTCGGGTATTGTAAGGTCCACTGTTTCTACCCACTCTTTGTACTTTCCAATATTTTCACTAAGGACTGCCCGTTTTTTTTCTTCCGTCATCTCTCTAGTTAATAACACTCTTTCAAGATCATCATATACAGAAAGAAGCAATTTTATAGAAATATAATGAGCTTCAATACCCTTTACCTTGATATATCTTCCCAAGAAGCGGAGTATCCTGAGGAATCCAATAATAATGTTATCTTCTGCAAATAAGTTAATTAATCTGTTAACCTCACTATCGAATTTTTCCATGATCTCATCAGTTAATTCCCATTCAATCGACAGAACCGTACTTTTCAGGTCTTTTAGAGGTGAATACCATATTGAAGTGGAAGTAACTAATTCTTCGAATAGTTGTTCAAAGCGTTCTACCTTGTTATCTCTTTCACTTGGCAATTCAGTTTCTGCTACAGCCTTCTTCGGGCTATCAGTCTCTTGAATATCATGAATACCGGCTTCTTCTGTATGATCAGGCATATTACTATCCTCTAAGATAAGTTTGTTTTCTTCTTCATGACCAAATGAGGGTTCTGCAGTCATGTCTATAGCCTCATCAATTTTAAAATCTCTTTTACTATCGTCACGATGCATATCAGAAACAGCCATTTCCATTGATACCTCCTTCAGAGGATCTTCTTCCTTAATATGATGCATCCCTGAAATTTCTGCCCCAAAAATGGCATCAAGGCGATTGTCTATTCCTTGCAGCAGTTGAGATGGAGTTGATTCTATTGCGTCATCGATCTTAAAACCCTTTTTGTCATCAGCTTGGCCAACTTCAGAAATGTCGGCGCCAACAGTCACTTCCTTCAGCGGATCAGCTTCTAATTGATCAGGCTGCTTGTTGTCTAATTCAAAAATGGCATCTAAACGGTTTTCTATGCCGCGAAGAAATGGTGACGTAGTTGAGGATACTGCTTCATCAACTTTAGAATCTTTTGTGCCTTCGACTTGAGATATAGCAGAGACTTCTGGCTCGATGGTCACTTCTTTCAGGGGATCATCTTTTTTAAGATTACTTATATTAGCTTCCGCTTGTTCAGGTTGCTTGCTGTCTGATTCGAAAATGGCATCCAGGCGGTTTTCTATGCCGCGAAGAAATGGGGATTGAGTTGAGTCTATCGCCTCATCAATTTTACTATCTTTTGTGCCTTCGACTTGAGATATAGCAGAGACTTCTGGCTCGATGGTCACTTCTTTCAGGGGATCATCTTTTTTAAGATTACTTATATTAGCTTCCGCTTGTTCATGTTGCTTGCTGTCTGATTCGAAAATGGCATCCAGGCGGTTTTCTATGCCGCGAAGGAATGGGGATTCTCTATTTATTTCCATTTTCCAAGCTCCTATTTCAGTTCTTTCTCCAAAGAAGCCATCGTCGCCGATATTATTTTCTTAAGGGTTGGGATCACATTATCACCTTTCAGAGCACTAGCTTCAAAGGATGGCACCTTTAAATCACCATTTAGGTCTTTCTCCATTGTTTCTAAATCCAAAATAGGAATTCCTTCCTCACCAATGTCTCTTTTATTATATTGCATTATCAAGGGTATTTCAAATATGTTCTTTTTATAAAGAGTCAGATTTTCTTGCAAATTTTTCAGAGAGAGTATATTCGCATTTCTTCGTTCCTCTGCAGAATCCGCGACAAATACAATACCGTCGACACCCTTCAATACTAGGCGTCTCGTTGAATTATACTTTACCTGTCCCGGTACCGTATATAACTGTATTTTTACGTCATATCCTTCTATTTTACCTATGTCAAAAGGGAAAAAATCAAAAAATAAAGTCCGGTCGCCCTCTGTCTTTATAGTAACCATTTTAGAATTTATCTGCTCTCGACATTTATTGTAAATGTACTCTAAATTCGTTGTTTTACCACCTTTGCCGGGACCATAGTATACTATTTTGGCCTGTATCAACTTATCTTTCAGATTTATAAAAGCCAAACCGTATCCCTCCTCCTAACCAGAACATTTTCATTAAATTAATTTGCAGTGTAAGAACATTGTCTTCACCTTTACAGAGAAGAATCAGTGATTAATACACCAAGCAGCTCCCCGATAACCTTTGCAACTTTCAACCTGAGTAACCCCAGAGGCATTTCATTATTAAAAATTACGAATAACAAAAAATCATCGCTTACTGCGCTTAAATAGATATTTTCCTTTTGTCCCCTATGAAATAGAAGCGAGAACTCTTCCTCTCCCGCAATTTTCGCCATACTGCGCATTGCACTAAAATTAGCAGCAGCAAGCGCCGCTAATGAATACACATCATGCCTGTCACTACCATCATCAACCGATGTTATCACGTTACCAGCCGTGTCAAGTAACAGCGCAGTCTCTACACCAATTTCAATCAGGCTCGACTTCATGGTATCATATATCTTGTCGAGTTGTTCCCCACCCAGTGCTAGATTCATACTTTATTTACTATCCGATTGCGGTACATGAATAGTCACCCTGCCTTCCACTCCAGTAGTGGAAATTTTTACAGAATAGGTCTTCTGATACCCCGCACCTCACCTTATCTAATGTCAGCTTAAAGGCAGGCTGCACGATTATATACACATACCACAGTTTTCATTATCAATACATCGTTTCTATTATATCCGTTTTATAAAAACGGCATTCACCTATTTACATTACCAGTTCTTCCCGCCTGTCTACGCCACACAAAGCGGCGTCAGACAGGATATGGGGAAAAACCTTTCTACACTATTTAATCTCTAGGTGGATATTCCCCAGCAGATTACTGCGAACCTAGATCCAAGGTGTGCCCTAGGGATCATGCCTAGATTATTTATAGACCTTTTTTAACTATAAAGTTATTATAATCCTTTATCGATTATTTCGCTTGCCGCAGCCTTTAATTTCTTCACAAGCTCATCCGAATCTTTCATCTCAGCGGCCTGAGCCATTGTCATGCCCGCCTTGTTTGCGAGCTCCAGCCTCCCTTTAAAGCCGGCCTGTTCTGTAACAATCTCAAATATACGGACCAATTTCTCTCCCATTGCTACCTCCTCAGGTCATTAAGATGTGACCGCCTCTTCAAAGTTGGTAATCATTGTAGGTAAGATAATATTCAGGAGAAGACCGAGTTTACACTTCTTCGTGTCAATCGATATCCCCCACTGGTAGTCACCAAGAGGAATGAAGATGAGTCCCTTATTCCCCACAAGATCCATATAATAAAACTTCCCAAGTTGCGGATATGGTCCTTTCGAAAGTGAATTCTGAATAAAATTTGTGACCTCACCAAAAATGGTGGCCGTCACAGGACTCGATTTCTCCGTCGCAGCTATCGTCTGACAATCAGACGTCGTAATGATGCTCGATGCAATAAGACCTTCTCCTAAATCTCTCTTCAAGTTCTCCAGACAATCATTTAATTTCTGTATGTTCATTTCTTCCTCCTTTTTATGTTGTTTTAGCCTACTTAAAACCTATGCCAGCCGTTGTCTTTAATTCATCCTCACCCCCTTCATGATTCATCTCTCCCTCAAAAGTACGACAGAATTATAAAAAACCTTAAGAAACCTAAGATGCTTCTCACCTGTAATTAAATCAGTTTAAAACGTGCGTGACAAAATCCATACGCTAATTATATTCCTCTTCTGCATGCTTAACTAAAAAACTCCTACTTATTATGGACCACCTAGCCTATGCTACTCCCGTGCCCTCTTATGGATATAGCATCTTCAAAAAGTTTGGTTATTTTGGGTATAATTACATTCAAGAGAAGACCGAGCTGTACCTCTGTACTGTCGAATACTATGCCCCACTGATATTCGTATTTGCCGCAAAGAAGAGAAAAAAGCATTTTGTTATCTTTTAAAAGATCCACTATGTAATATTTTCCCAGCGCTTCGGGTGAACTTTTTTCTAATATTCCTTTCATAAAATTCGTAATTTCGTTAAAGAGAATTACTGTTTCAGGATCCGAATTATATTCGCCCAAGGCCTTTCCGTTAGTCATGGATATCACGCTCACTGAAATTAGCGCTTTTCCAATGTCCCTCCTACATATTTCCATACATTCATCCAGCTTCAATTTAAATCTGTCTTCGGCACTATTCTTTTCCTCATTGTCCAGTACAGCCATGGCACTGGGATCATTTTCATCTTTTCCAGCTATCTCGTCTGATCCTTTAAGATCATGGTCCCAGTCTGATTCATCCTTGCGCCTTGAACTCTCCATCAAAAGAGACATAAGGCCCTTTTGTATTTTCCTTGCAACATCATTTGTATTCAAATTACTATTAATATTAATTCTCACCTTCTCCCAAGAAATCATTTCCATGGCGGCTTCTTCACCTTCAAGGTCACCGCAAATAGCATTATAAAGTGAACCTTCAACAAAATAAAAAGCTCCCTTCTTATCTACACTATGATAAACTTCCAAAATACATGTTTGTTGATCCATGGAAATTAATTGAATAAAACTACCTACAGACAAACCAACCATTGGCCAAACTTGTGACCCTTCCTTCAGTTCTTCACTGTCTTCTGATATAGAATCATTTTTCACAACCAATTTTATGTTCTTCATTTTCAGACTCCCCGGCATCCCTTCAATTGAAGATTAACCCAATCCCCCTACCATATCAATCGGCAAAAGAGACTTTAAATATTTGCTGCCTGAAACGTTTTGTGAAAAAATGATATAGATATACCTTATACTTATCGGTTTATTTAATTATAATCTTTAATCCTCAAAATCGGTCCTTCGTCATCTTATCTTGTGAGGCAATTTAGTAACCTGCATCTTCTGCATTAAATGTACGGGATTCCAACCTTACATAGTTATCATATTCTATGTTCATGTCTAAACGTTTGATCCTCTATAGATTTAGATTTCCAAAACTGCGCTTCATTACTCTGACTCTTACAAATGGACCGATCATGGGATCATGAAGGGGGTTAACATGATTTTCTTACGAGGGGCTTGTCAGTAATCAGTACACCTCAAGGTTAATATATAGCGCCCGGTTCCTTGTGTCACAGAATCTGAATCCAAGAGGACTAGAGTAAATTTATATAATGAATAAATAAAGTAACCTCCATTCAATCTTTTATGGTATTTTTTTTTATTTAAAAATATGTTTCAAGAGTAAAAGATTTTTACGAATAAAGAGAATTTACAGTACTCCCAAAAATGCCAACCTAATATTGTTATTAATTCATTTATACATGATTTAATAAAATTATTATTTGAATACGTTTACTTAACAAGGATTTTGCGTGTGGATTATAGGTAAAGCATCCTGGCATGTCAATAAAAAATTGATTCAAAATATGAAGTAAAATATTGGTTCGAGACTTCATTTAATTCACAAATTTTCGGCCTCATCCTAATTCCAAATGCAAAAAAGTTCGTAGATGCAGTATTGACGCCTATGTCCTCAAGCTGGGGATATAAATATAACGCCAAAAATCTTGACATCCGCCAGATTTTGTATAACATACGTACGTGATTATTATCTGAAATTTCTCCTATGTAACTTGTAGATATGTCTAAATAAGACGTAAAATTCTATTTAGATCTTCACCCTACTGGTTTTAGTTTTTGAATGTGTTTAGGTCTATTACCAATTAACGGAGTAGAATTCATTGCATCCATCCAGACCAGCAATAATATTTAAAGTTGAAAATGATTATTCTGAACTTTCGTCGTTCGGCAAGCCTGTGGTTTCACTTGATTGTGCTGGTATCGGCAACATTGCTTCTTGTGAGCTGTACAACCAAACGATGACGACTGCTTATTCAGAGGGTTAGTCATGG
>DASPQI010000439.1:0-4704 GCA_035625045.1 Syntrophales bacterium
GGTGGCAGCGGTCATTAATATCGAACAAGATATTCGATAAGGTAACGGCTAAACCGATAAAGTGGATGGGGTTTTACGCCAATAAATCATAAGACATTCATTGTGAGCATTTCTCTCCGTAATCATTGAAAAGAACAGATACCTCGGAGTGAGTACTTGTAGGTGAATGTATTTCCTCCGCATTTTAGTTTTTTCTCAAAAATTTTCTGCTGATTACCAGAAGAATGTTTGATATTTTAATTTGTAAAGAAAACCGACAGACACTATCACCCTTTCCCATCAGTTACCTCCATTTTTAAGCAGGAATCACTTATCAGTCTTTGTCTCGATAATGCCTAAAAAAGCAGATAATATAAGTTACACCAACATTATAACCATCTGCGAATAGCCACTTTTCAGTCTGTTGGGAAGGGTGATGATTTCGTAAACTGCCTCTCCACTTGTTGTGGTGCACAACAAGTTGGTCTTTACATAGTGGTTTTGCCTGCCTTCTTTCCATAATGGTCTAGATTATCTTCCTTGCGATACTTCTTCCAACGGCTGGAAAGTTCTTTGATATCAGCCTCTGATGCAAAACCGAAGCGACCTGCTGCCAGAATAGTAGCATTTACCGAGATCTTCGCGAAACTGGATCTTTTGTGTGTGCCGCATTTTGAACACGTCAACATTGGGGGAATGATATTTCGGTTTTTTCTAATTTGTTGAAGTGTGGTGCCCAGACGCTCCGCAAGAAGGGAAAGTTCAGCCCATGAGAGTGCCGGATGAAATTGTTCTCTGAGCATTTCAATCATCTCTGGAAACCAGTATCTCTGTGCGTCGCCAGATGGCATTTATTTACTCTTTCCCAATGCAATTAATGTTGAATCGCTTTAAAACATTTCCATCTTAACGACGGAGTCAGCTGCCGACTAAGAGGCCCTTTTTACTTATTGGATTTTTCTGTCATTGCTCTCGGGTTCCTGAGCCGGGGAATGTCGTCAGGATCAACAAGCACCTTTATTGACCTGGCCTGACCAGGAACTCGGCTGATGAGACCTTTCTCTTCGAGTCGCACGACCATTTGATGAATGGTTGGGAATGATGTCTGGAAAAACCGCTCAAGCTCGGCTTCCGCCGGGGATGTGCCAAACATTACGATGTAGTTGTAAATGAACGCCAGGTATTGGCCTTGCTTGTCTGTGAACGGTGCGGTCATCTCGGTATCCATGGTTGAGACTTAACATATTTTTATTGCACTTTCATCCCGTTACTCAATGAATCGGCTCGACAATCATATACATAATTTAATTTAACATCTTGCATACCTTTAGTAAAGCCAAACTGAACGACTACGGGAATTATAAAGAATGACTAATCTTTTTCAAAAAATCGGCCTTTAAATGCTTAGGTACGATGTCACAGGAATGTGCAGGAAATTTGATTGTCATGCATACTCAGCTAGTTCTTCCAAAACATTTTTGATATTGGCCACGATTGCGCCCTGAGGTATCGGGTATGATTCCGCCACCGGTGCCACTATCCATGTCTTAATTGGTTTTAAAGTCTTCAGAGTACCTGCAAATCCTTTCGTCACTTCCGGTGACATGGATGCCTTGAATTCAAAGGCTAGTCTCTTTTGTTTCCGTTCCATGATCAGATCAATTTCCTCGCCAGACGATGTTCGATAGTAACTTGCCCTCCAGCGCGGCAAAGCGGTAATAATCTGTTCGATGCACCACCCTTCCCATGATGACCCGGCGACGGGATGACCTAACAAATCGGCTGAATCCTCGATCTCCAGGAGAGCATGAAGAATACCGCTATCCCGTATATATACCTTTGGAGACTTTATGAGCCTCTTCTTAAGATTTGCTTCAAGCGGCTGGAGGACCCTTACCATAAAGGTTTGTTCCAGTACGTCAAGATACTTTCTGACAGTCGGATGTGTTATGCCCAGCGACTGACCAAGCTTCGAGGCATTAAATATATTTCCGTGGTAATGTGCCAGCATGGTCCACTGGCGCCTCATGGTTATTGCGGGTATTGAAAGACCGAACTGCGGAATGTCGCGTTCCAGAAAAGTCCTGATGAAATCCTGGCGCCATGTGAAACTGCGTTCCTCTGTAGGTGCAAGGATTGAATCCGGAAATCCCCCGCGGACCCACTGAAACATATAGTTCCCGAATTTCTTCCCGTATGAAAAGAGTTCATTGTATGTAAACGGCGTGAGTTCAAGGTAATGAATACGCCCGGCAAGCGTTTCCGAACTTGTCTTCACAAGTTCCTGAGATGCGGAGCCGAGAATAAGAAACCGTTGCGGTTTCCTATTCTCATCGACAGAGGATCGGATTATCGGAAAAATATCGGGCACTCTCTGAATCTCATCAATACAAACGAGCTTATTCTGCTGGGCGCTGAAAAAGAATTCGGGGTCGTCAAGTTTGCGCATATCCGAGGGTTTTTCAAGGTCGAGATAGATGGTTTTTTCAAGTGATTCTATGATATGCCGCGCAAGAGTGGATTTTCCACATTGCCGGGGACCAAGTAATGCAGTTACCGGAGAGGAATTCAAAGACTGCTTAAGATCGTGTTCTAATTTTCGTGGAATATAAGTTTGCATATTGAAATTATTCTTTTCAATATACTAATTTACTACATATGGCAACAACTATTTTGATAGATTATCTTGACAGGTCTAGAATTATGCATTGATGAAAAGAGAGGGATTGATGTTACAGATGGAAAATACCGTCACTATGCTTGAGCTATGTCCTCTTAATCCCCTCCCCAGGGGAGGGGAAATTAGGCTTTTTAAGATCATCAATAATTGACAGGAAAATAATGATAATTTGTTCGAAAGAGTGTGTTTCCGTGAGAATCACCGAATGCTTAAGGAAGATATTCACGAAGCCATAAGACGGAGAAGTCGGATATATCTTTTTGCACGTTGCATCTCGTATTCAGCGAAGCGGCGCTATGGCCGTAGGCAATGCTTTAGACCAAAGCAAGTTCTGCTGCACCTGAATTTTATCAACATCAGTCTCAATGAATGCCGCATAAAATGTGGCATATCTGCTGAAAATACGGATTTACTGCTTTCAATAAATTACGGTTACGCGGGCGATAACGCCATGGCAATGAATTCCGGGTGAAAGCAATTGTTTTGGGGGTAAAGCAGCTTTTCCGGTCTGCCTCCCCTCTATGAGGCATCATTTCTTCGTTTTTGCCTTCGCGCCAGAATGATCCTTCTTCAGCATGTCCCGGATGGCCTCCTCCAGCAGTTCGGACACGGTGATCTCCTTCTCCACCGCAAGCATCTTGAGCGACTTCATGACATCCGGCATGAGCCTCACCGAATAAGTCTTCCTTTCCCCCATTTTAACGCCACCTCCTGAGATTTGAGAACGGTTATCATATTTTTTTACATAAAACAATAAATAATGCTTGACAAAATGCATAAGAATAATTATATAAAGTCATATTTAGAAAGGAGGAAGGCATATGACAGAACGGACAAAACAGAAGGGGACGCCGATGACATAGGTATATCTTGAAAAAGGGCATCTGCCCCATTGGTGACTGAGGAGATGGACATCCTCGGCGAGCGGATATTACAAAGATGGCACCCGGCTCTTGAAAAGAGGAAAATTTAAATATGGGAATTATGAAGAAAATACAACTGAATATAAATACCTGGCAGTCATGGCCTTCCAGCATCTGCAATACAACGGCATCGGACATGTTTCGGTTCCGGCCAATTTCCCGCCATGAACTTATGCCAGAAGAAGAGACCGGGAAGATTAATGAGGACATGAAGGTAGTTCCTTACATTAAAACAATACAAGGAGAATACCTGATGAAGAAAATAATCTTGTCGGACCATATTACAGAGGTTCTTGATGAGAGGCATAAGCAGAGAGAAGGACGGAACGTTATAAGATTGGAAGATTATCGTAATGAGCTGAAGAAAAGGCAGGACATGATCGACGAAAGCAGGAGGTTTTTGAAAGAATCATTAAGAGAAGGAAGATTCATTGAGGCCATCAGGAATACCATGGAATATTATAAACGCAAAAAATCAGAGAAGCCGCTCTATCCTACCCTGGAAGGACCTGATGTAAAGGAACGCAGATATGCAAGCGGCAGGGATGGTGAATGGAAGGTTGATAAATACTTTGGGCACAGGCTTAATGATGAATGGGCGATTCTCGCTGGATACAGGAATGTCCGGGGAGAAATAGACAGGCTACTGGTTGGCCTTGGGGGAATCTTTGCGATGGAGATAAAAAACATAAAAGGAAATGTCTCCTGCAGCGGAAATGACTGGAAAAGGAGTTTTTACATCGACGGTATCCCTAAAGAGGAACCCATTATCGACGGAAAGGACGATGGGAAAAGAAGGGGTCCGGGCCGGCAGCTGAACGAACCGGCGGATGTCCTGGAGAAATACTTGAATAAGACATTTCCCAGCTGCAGGATATGCCGCATCATCGTCTTCACCCACGAAAAGACAAAGCTGGGGAGTCTAGAAGGCCATGCCATGGATGAGGTGGTTCTCCTCGGTAACTGGCAGCTGGAAGAGACCCTTGAAAAAAGCAGCTTCCGGATGACAGGGCCTGAATTGGAGAAGATGGTGAGGAAGATAGAGAACAGCCATCAGTTCCATGACAGGATAATCCGGAGCCACGGGGGGAGCAAAGAAGCTGCCTGAAAAATATATAAAGG
>DASPQI010000440.1:0-4346 GCA_035625045.1 Syntrophales bacterium
AACGCCGATGGCCTTTACGTGTTGCAAGCCGCCGCTTGACTGCCTTATGGAACAGGCGATTTCTTTTGCTGCCAGAAGATTATCCGTTGCAAGGTTGATATTGAAGGCAATAAGGGGCTCACGCGCCCCAACGGCTACGGCGCCACTTCGCGGATTAAAGATGGCCGGTCCCGCATCCGGCAGCCATAAAGGATTGTCAAACCGCGTTTTCAGGGCTTCATACTCCCCTTTACGGACATCGGGCAATTCCCTTCTTGCTGGATCGAGCGCCGCATCACCATAGAAATAAACAGGGATTTTTTTCCTTTTTCCAAAGGCACGACCAAACCGGTGTGCCGCGTCCACTGCATTTTTCATCGTTGCGCCTTTCAGGGGTACAAAAGGCACTACATCAACTGCGCCAATGCGGGGATGGACGCCCCTATGCTCGCGCATGTCAATCAGATCAACGGCCCTGTCACAGGCGGCCGCTGCTCCCTTCTCCACAGCTTCCGGTGTCCCGATGAAAGTTATAACCATCCGGTTGTGGTCCGCATCGATGCATGTATCAAGAAGCCTCACATCCTCAACCGCGGAAAGCGCCGACACGATGCGGTCTATCTTTTTTCTGTCCCTGCCTTCGCTGAAATTGGGGACGCATTCAATGATCTTCATGGGCCATCAGACCTGATATATTTTCATCTCCGGCAGTTCAATACACGTCAACCTGCCGCCATAGACGGCGCCTGTATCAAGGCCGATCTTGTTTTTGTCGGTAAGGGGTTCGGTAAAAGAAAGGGGGGTATGCCCGAATATAACGACCTTGCCAAAATTATACGGAGAATTAATGAACTCGTAGCGTATCCAGATGAGGTCATCAATGTTCTGTTTATCAACAGGAATGCCGGGCCTCAATCCTGCATGCACGAATATGTAGTCGTCAGTTTCATAATATGGCCGGAGGGTGGTTAAAAACTCCATGTGTTCTTCCGGCACCTTTAAATTTTTGCTGCCTTCTCGGGTAAAGCCGTAGGATATTAATGTGCTTATGCCGCCGTTATGCATGAAAAGCTCTTCATCCCTTTGCTCAAGGTAATAGTTTAGAAACATCTGTTCATGATTTCCAAGCAGACAGATAACATTTTTGATTTTTTTCCTGATATCGAGGATTTTATCAATGACTGCCCTGGAATTAGGCCCCCTGTCGATATAGTCCCCTATAAAAACAAGTGTATCCCTTTCGGCATCAATATCAAGCTTGGCCATTAATCTATCGAGTTTTAAGATATCTCCGTGTATATCCCCTATGACAAATATCTTTCCCATTTAAACTTTCTTACCCGTCCCTCTGCCTTGAGTCCTGTTCGAAGAGAGCTTCTACAAATTCGTCGCTTTTGAAACTTTTCAAATCATCCAGTCCCTCACCAATACCAATATAGCGGATAGGTATGTTGAGTTCCCTGGCAATTCCTATAATGACCCCGCCTTTTGCAGTTCCGTCCAGCTTAGTTAATATAATTCCCGATACTCCTATTTCGTCATAAAACATCTTCGCCTGAACAACGGCATTTTGGCCGGTCGTGGCATCGAGTACGAGGAGGATCTCATGCGCTCCGCCTGGCAGTTCCCTGCCAATGATGCGCTTCATCTTCTTCAGCTCCTCCATCAGATTCACCTTGGTGTGAAGCCTGCCTGCCGTATCGATAATTATGACATCAGCCTTCCTGGTCTTTGCCGCGTCAATGGCATCAAAGGCAACAGCAGAAGGATCTGCGCCGATTTTTTGTTTGATCAGTGGCACATCCACCCTCTGGCTCCAGATTTCAAGCTGTTCGATCGCTGCCGCCCTGAAAGTGTCAGCAGCAACGAGCATGATGGACATACCGTCTTTTTTCAGATTATGCGCGAGCTTGCCAATGGTTGTCGTCTTCCCCGTCCCGTTAACGCCCACCACCATTATTGTAAAAAGTCCATTCCGCGGGATTTGGAAAGGCGTCTCATTTTTCCTCAGGGTATCCGTGATGGTATCCTTCAGGACTTTTTTGAGCAGTGCCGGATTACCGAGTTCTTTTCTCTTGACCTGCTCCTTCATTTTTTCAATCAGCTCGTAGGTAAAGGCAGGACCGACATCAGCCGTTATCAGAGTTTCCTCCAGTTCTTCGAACAGTTTCTGATCAATGGCCCTTTCCCCCAGAAGGAGGTCGTCAATATTTTTAACGAGGCTTTTTCTTGTCCTGGCAAGACCTGCCTTCAGTTTTTCAAAAAAACCCCTGTTTCCACTATCGTTCCCCATTCTCAAATCCATTCTAAAAATTGATTATGTCTTTTTATAACCATTATACTGTCGTAAATGACGTTGCCTTATCTTTTGTCAAGTTCTTTTCCTGCTCCAATCTCTTTTATCAGTGTTGATGGCCTTCTGACATCAGTCTTGCATGCACAAATGTGATATGCCCGCGCAGGCCGTAAAACTGATCCGCAAATGAGGCGGGCACCTTCATTCTGTTTACCTCTTTCTCAATGATGTCGAGCCTCTCCAGCAACTCTTTGCGCTTATCAGATGCCAGTTGTGTCATAAGATCCTTCTCTATTACCATTAGCGCACGATACCATCTGAAAATCCGTGACCTGAAACGCCACCTGTATATCGCTGGTATGAGGCGCAGTCCAGGCAGCAACAAGACAACCATCGGAACCAACACCACAATGATGCGGTTCACTAGACTGGCGAGCCAAAATGGAAGATACCGGTAGAAAAAGCTCTTGCCAGATTTGTAAAAACGGTTTGCATCATTGCTTATATGTATCTCTTGCTCGATGGGTGACGGGAATTCGCCTTTATGTCTGAAAAGCCCCGGTCCTGAGTGTACCTCGCGTGCAGCCTCGAGAAGTAAATCGGAAAGGGCTGGATGCAGATTTTCTCGCGCAATAAGCTCAACCGTCGGTGCGAGTAAAAAGACATCTTGCGTAGGGGTACCTTTTCCGAAATCTATCGATCCTTTCGGGAGGATGACCTTGTTAAGATATTTAATACGACGTGTATAGGCATCAGCCTGGGTAAAGTCGAAGAGGCTGATTCCCGGCGTATGCAGAAGCTGGCGTATGAGATCCGTTGAGACAGAATCTCCCATTAAGAATACCGCGTCAACCTTGCCGCTCAGAATCGTTTTTGCAGCTTCGTCCGAGTCCATTTCAAGCAACTTTGTAGGACCTCCCGGCTTTATATCGTTGGCTGCAAGCAGCGTCAAAGAAAGAGTTTGTGTTCCACTTCCAACTTCGCCAACAGCCACGCGTTTGCCGATCAATTGAGACAGACGCTCTATGTTGGACGCATTTCTATAAAAAACATAAAGCGGCTCGTAGGCTATACTGCCCAGCGACACAAGTTTGTCAGTTTTTATGTCTTTATTCGCTCCACCTTGCACAAACCCTACATCGACTTTTGACGATTCATCAGTAAGCCTCTTGATGTTTTCAACAGAACCCTCAGATGCCAAGATTATAAGAGTAACACCCTTCTGCTTTAATATCCCAGCATATCTTTCAGCGTATCTTTCAAACATGCTGCCTTTTGGACCGCTTGTCATTATAATTTTGTCCGGCGGCGCAAGGTAGATAAATAGAAATACGCCCAGCGTGACAACTGCAAATGTCAGGAGAATCGTGCTTATTGTCGCCGCACGTCCGAGACCGAAGACCTCAGCAAAGAAAGACTGAATCTTGTTGAAACCCCATTTCCTATCTATTCCCATTCTGATCCTTCATCTAACTTTTTTTTTAACGCGCACCGGGCATTGCCGAAGATATTTCTTACCTGTCTGGTGCACAGATTATCAATGTGTGATTGTCCTTCATCCTAAACGATGTTGTAACTTCGCCTGCTATTTCTAATCCTCTAAAATATTTTATAAAACATATTACACATAAGACCAAGACTAATTAAAATGATAAGTACTACAATAAAAAAAAGAATGGCCCATTTTACTCCTTCTTTCATCATTTTCCATGATCTCCTTTCTTTTTTAATGTGCGTTATTATGAGATTATAAGCTCTCATCCGTCAGGTAACTTTTACCATATTTTAAATTGGAACGCATTTGTTTTATAATCATTAGGAACCGCACAATGCAATGAATTAATCATTTCTTTTATTGCAGATTTTAATATAAAATAGAAAGCAAATATAAAAAAGACTCCAGGGAAACTGGCATTGGGAACCAATATTAATAAATTAAAAGTAAATGAAACTGAAAAAATTGACAAAAATGGTTGTCAAGTCACCCTTACTGATTTTCTTGATCCTGTGCACTTTAATTGCAGGCACGAATTGTTCCTTTTCGCTGGCTGCAGATGAATTCTCATCTAAA
>DASPQI010000441.1:0-2855 GCA_035625045.1 Syntrophales bacterium
TAACGAGAACCTCAAATAAACCTGTTCGCCCCTTATAGCCGGTGTTCAGACATTGATTGCATCCTCTGCCGCGCTGGAAATTTGCAAAATCCCAATTTTCAAGGCCCCATGAGGCAAGGATCTTTTCCGGTGGATGATAGGGTTCTCTGCAATAAGGGCAAACGGTGCGGACTAATCTTTGGGCAATAGATACCAGAAGCGTTGAAGAAAGAAGAAAAGGTTCAATACCCATATCAATAAACCTTGTTATAGCACCGACCGCATCATTAGTATGCACGGTGCTTAAAACCCGATGACCTGTCTGAGCCGCCTGTACAGCAATAGCTGCTGTCTCAGAATCGCGAATTTCTCCTACCATTATGATATCCGGGTCTTGACGGAGCATGGATCTTAGACCACCGGCAAAAGTCATTCCCGCTTTTCGGTTCAACTGAATCTGCCTGATATTTTCAATCCGATATTCGACCGGATCTTCAAGGGTCATAATATTAATGTCCGGCTGATTAAGTTCATTCAAAATGGCATAGATGCTGGTACTTTTTCCCGACCCGGTTGGTCCTGTACACAAGATCATCCCATAAGGCTTTTTAATTATGGACTTGATTTTTTCAATGTCAACCTTGACCATTCCAAGACGATCAAGAGAATAGACACCGGCGCTCATGTCCAGAAGCCGCATCACTATGTTCTCTCCATGTATGGTCGGTATGGAAGATGCGCGGACATTTATTTCCTTCTTTTCCATCTTGAGGGTGAAACGGCCATCCTGCGGTACTCTCGTTACTGTTATATCCATATTCGCTAGTATTTTTATCCGCGCTACAATCGGCAGGAACAGAGCTTTGGGGGGAGACGGTACTTCATGGAGCTTGCCGTCTATGCGGAATCGAACCTGGATGCTGTTCTTTTGGGGACTGATATGGACATCACTGGCCCCTTCGCGAACGGCCTGAGCAAAGATAGAGTTAGCAAGTCTGACAATTGGAGCCTCGCCAGCCATATTTTGAAGTGACGCAAGTTGGATATCTGCAGCCTCTTCCTCATCCTTTTCCTTAACAGGCTGTGCTTCAATTTCCATGCTTTCCAGAACACTGCCAAATCCGGACTGAATTCCATACAGACTACTGATCAACTGATTTAACTCACGTTCTGTACAAACTACAGCTTCCACTTCACAATTCGTCAGCATTTCTATGATATCCACAGCATTGATGTCCAGGGGATCAGTCATTGCAATTTTCATGAGACGGCCCTTTCTCATTAAAGGAGCAACCTGATATTTTTGCGCATACTCTATAGGAATAAACTTCGAAAGTTCAACATTAAAAGGGAATACATCTGGATGGTATTTCCTCAGTTTTAGCTGCCTGCCCAAAACATCAACTATCTGTTGCTCACTTATAATACCCTGCCGTACTAGATACTGTCCCAGTTTCAGACCGGCCTTCTCCTGATCGGTAAGTGCTTTTTTGAGCTGCTTTTCTGTCAGCAGATGCTCTTCGATGAGCATCTCTCCCAACTTCTTTTTTGTTATCACGTTTCCCAACCTCTGACCGCTTTCTCCTATCTCGCAAAGAAAATTGTGTCATCATCTAATTTGGCTAATACTTTTGCATTTGATGCAAGTGGCTGTGGTAGCTTCCTTAACGCATTCAGCGCTGATTCCATATCGGGGTAGCCATCTTTCAAAAAGATGGCAAATACCAACCCCTCTCTTCTGTTCCAGTAAGGAAGAAACCTCAGATATTGTAAAGTGGCTTGATGGTTCTTGTATAATTCATAAGCTTCTTCAATGTTTTCACTATTCGCTGCCAGTACCCAGTATTTTCCTTGTAACAATGGTTTTGATTTAGCGGGAATAGCAGGTAGTTTAATTGCCTCACCTGCATTCACCCGACTGAGATCCTTAATATGCGGATTGGCAAGGGTAACCGCTTTCAACTGCATACTGTCATAGTCTCCATAAAAGTCATTGAGCAGCCACCACATTGTTCTTCCCTTTTTTAGAGTCAAATATCCTAAAAGGTCAGGCATTTTTTTCTCAACTTGTATTTCATCTTTTGTTGATGTTACCAGTTCCTTTACAGGTGGCATAGCGCTGTGATCTGAGTCAATTGTTGCAGCTTGTCCCGCTGTTGATATTTCTTTAGCTCTTATTCCGCTTAACATCTGACTCCCCGATTTGATTACAAGTATTTTCTCAGGGTGAAAACCCGCTACAGCTACTAAAGCGAAAATAACGGTCAAACTTGTTGCTGTCACCCACTTAAGGATTCTACGTCCACCGGTAGGTCTCCTCTGTGCACATGAACGAACAAGAAACCAGCCGGCTTGGGATTTGTTCTGAATGATAAGTGTTAGGATAATTTGATGACATAGGGTTACAATCTTTCTCGGATAGCCTTTCGTTGCCAGATACAAGGCCCATAATCCAGCATACGTAAAAAGTGAAGCGGCTGCATCCACATCGCTTGCCTTCGCTATGCGAAATTTCACCATACCCAGGGTCTCTCGAAAATTGAGCGGCTTAAGGAGGTAATAGAAATTTATCCTGTCGGCAAAATTTTTATGCGTTTTAAAAATCCGCACAAATTCACTTTGGGCAAATATAACTATTTGCAGTAATTTATACTCATTTGTCTCGTAGTTGAGAAATTCACGCAGTATCTCGATACAATATTCCGGAAGTTTTTGTCCCTCGTCTATTATGAGAACAACTGTCTTACCCTCGCCTACACCCTTGCCGAAAAGATAATTCTTGATATTTTCCTTTAACTGCCATTCACTGATATCGCTATCATTACTGGTTACACCAAAAGTCATCGCTACTGTTGATAGAAATTCAAGTGCATTCG
>DASPQI010000442.1:0-3973 GCA_035625045.1 Syntrophales bacterium
GAAACAGTGTCGGTTCCCCGCCGATTAATATAGCGAGATTGACGCCCCGCTCTTTTTCCTTTTGAACAAACCGGTACCATTTTCCGACATCCGTTTCCTCAGCGGCCGCCTGATGTTCATTGGAAGAAAAGAAGAAACAGCCCTTGCAGCGCAAATTGCATTGATTGGTTACATCGTAGATGGAACTGCGAATATTCAGACTGGATATCTTTTTGTAACGTTCATACCATGCCTTATCCAGTAAGGAGCTGACAGTTTTCATAAATACCTATTCACGTATATTTCAATTGACGATCAAATTTGGGACAGAGGAGCTATCCCGCTTTTCATCACTGCCTCTTTCAGGGTGGCGCAATCATGCCGCGGCATAGACTCTCGCCCTTTTCATAACCCATGACCCAGACGGCAAGGTACGTATCCACATAATCAAGCCATGATTTGAAGGTGTCCGGGTCAGTCACATGACGATACAGGCGTGTAGTAACAACAGCGCTGCCGGCTGCGTAATGCCTGCATTCTTCACAATCCGTGTCGGGAACACAGCAAGCCACGTTCCTGTCCCAAGAGAGATCCGCTCTATACTGCCTGAAAGACCTTCCGAGACCGATGTCCGTCGAAGGGTTCCTTCTCGGGTAAGAACACCCATAAAGGGCGTGCAGGCCGTACTGGTGTGTATGTGCAACTGCATTGTAGGGGGAAAAGAGTACATTTGCATGATAGCGGGAAAGAATATCCATCATGACTTTGCGCGTCTGGTCAAGGGAATCCTTATTATGTCTCAGCGGACCGGTGTATCCGACAGGTGACGAAAAAACATTAAAGGTGATCTTGCAATCATTTGCGGCAATGGTGTCCATCACTTCGTATACTTCATCTATATTATCACGCGTAAAGGTATACACGAAAACGGCCCTGCGGTCACCTCGGTAATTGTCGATCTGTTTCGAAAGCAGATTTTTTGCCCCCCTCACACGCAGGCTCGTTTCATCATTTCCCCAGACGGAGATATGAATCTTGTAGCCGACCGATCTGGGGATGAATTTAAAACCATTCGTGGCTATGCACCCCAGCGGCATTTCCTCATAGCAGACCCCGAGAAGCTGCGGAACCATCGACGGCTCAGCACCGGCCAGAACCACATATGTAATGTCCCTTGCCTTTTCCTCCTTCATCAGCATCCGCCATGCCTGCGGGTCCTCATTTCCTTGTGCGAATTGCTTTTCGCCTTCATAATAATAACAACCGTCGCATCGTATGTTGCAGCGGTTTGTCATATCATATGTGGATTCCCGGAGGAAAAAGAACTTCCTTACCTTTTCCCAGCGCCGGCGAATTTCAGGCTCGGCCAGCAACTCGGAAAATTTCCATTTTTTTGTCCCTTTATCACTTTGAGGAATTGTTATGATGTCCGTGGTATTCATGAATATTTCAAGAAGGGTTTCATTTGGCTCATGCTGCCTGCTTCTGCTCAATATATTCGGCAATCATGCGAATGTTCCTAAGTTTGGGATAATCATCCTCATCGATGGTGATGCCGTATTCGTCCTGAAGCACAAGAACCACTGTGGCCAGATCCATGCTGTCAACGCCGAGTTCATCCACCAGATCAAGATCGGGATCGAATATTTCCGGCGTAATCTCTTCCAGCTTCAGTTCGAGGATGATAATTTCGGCAATCCGAAATATCAGCGCCTTTTTATTCATACTCATGAGCATTCACAATCCTCCCCGCGTAAATAAATCGTCACAGCCATATTTTTCTTGAACATTATTATTGCACCACAAACTGGTGACCATTATTTCAGTCTTACTTAGCACTTTACTCCGGCAACAGCTCAGCCATAATGATACCGGTGCATGCTGTTTTTCCTCTCACATCGACATCAAAATGGTAGGCAAGTTTTCCATCCTGATGGGATGAGGAAGTGGATATGTGGAGCAATTCATCCGGTCTAACCGGCAGCCTGAATCTGACCCTCTTTATACTGGTTATCCTTATCTTTTTTCCTTTCCCAGATTCATGGTGCGTAATCGCATCCGTCACCATGGACAGGATGGCAATGCCGGGCAAAATCGGGTCACCGGGAAAATGACCGGAATACCAGGGTGATCCGGCCTCAGCACAGGCTTCCGCAAGGATCGAACCCTCTGACGGTTCTTTTTTATATGATATACTGTACCATGCCTCATCCATGATATACTTACCGTATATATAAGTTATTTTATCTATCATTGATCCAATAGCATGTCAAAAATATTTTTAACGCTCATAGGTTCATAAATATTTTTAAAATTTAGGCTAGCGGCACGACAATATTTTATTTATCAACTGCTTACGGAATTTCTCCCCGGTTTACCCTGAGCAATCCGAAGGGGTCGAAATGACAAGAAGAATCATTTCATATTGCAATCATGTTATCCTTGATTATCTCCAGTCTGTATCATAACCGGTCGTCCCAGAAGTTCGGAAAGAGGGACTACCTGTAATCCCTTGCTTTTCAAACCGGAAAGTGTCGAGTCAATCTCTCGCATAAAGTATTCCTTGTCAGTCGCCTTTTTTGGTTGGACATCATGAAGAAGGATGATGTCATCCGGCTTCACCTTGTTTAATATTCTATCGGACAATCCTTTAATATACCTGTTCCCAAAGTCATTGGCCCGACAAGTGAAAGTCACGCAATATAGCCCCTGTTGAAACAAGGCTTTGGCCAGTCTCGGATTGGTGATGCCCACAGGCGGCCGGAAAGCAGCAGGTAAGATGCCAAATCGTTTTAAAAGGGCCTGTGTCGATTCGATCTCCGTATACAGCTTTTCTGAACAGCGCAGCATTAGAAAAGGATCGTGCCTGTATGAATGATTGCCGACGTCATGGCCATGCGAAAGTATCTCTGAGATGAGGTCGCCGTATCTAGCTGCCTTTTCACCAGTAACGAAGAAAGTGGACTTCGTCGCATGACGGTCCAGCAATTGCAGAATATGTCTGGTAGTCTCCGGATCGGGCCCGTCATCAAAGGTCAGGGAGACTACGGGTCTTCCCGTATTCCCGTGACTATTGACGGGTAAGAAAAAACTGATAGATGGAAAAAACGGGGCTGCCGCGCAGAGCAAAACAAAAACGGACAGTGGGAAAACCGCCAAGTAGACAGAAAAGAAGGACAGCATTACCGCAAGCGCAATGGCGACAAAGCCGGTTACAGCCGCCGGAGATACATATACCGTCCCTTCTATATCACGCTTCATCGGATCAATCGTTCCCACAGTGGTCCCACACGACCCCGTGCATACAGCTTCGCAATGTTTTTGAACATCAACTGTGATCCGGTACCGATAACCCAATTGGCCCGGCTAGCGGCATGGTTTTTCACAAGTTCCATGACTGCTTCCCGCTGCACGGCCGGCGACCAGTAAAACCTCGGCTCAAGCGGATTCCAGTTTGATTCCATGTGCCCTTCTTCAAGGGCGAGGGTATAAAGGGCGGTATGAGGATAAATTCTGATCCCGCTGAAAACGAAGAAGGCGGTTTTTTCCAGTTTGTCGGTGTTGACCAAGGTTTCTTTCAGCGTATCTTCATTTTCTCCTGGCCCTCCCAGCATGAGATAATGAGCCACGTGCAGACCGGCAGCAAGAGCCTCCCTGTGTGAGGAGAATACATCGTAGATGTGAAAAGGTTTGCCGTATGCCTCAAGTACACGGTTTGAAAGAGCCTCCGTACCGAATTCCACATGTGTAAGCCCCGCATCGGCGAGGATGCCGTAATAGTCATGCGGGGGAGTCGTTGGTACAAAAAGGCCGCCCCAGGGAATGGAAATGCCCGCCTTTTTGAATGCTGCAGCAACCTCCATGCTGTGCTCATAATTACCATTCAATGTCGAATCAGTCACATAGATGTATCTGGCGCCGGCGTCCTGTAGTATTCTAGCTGTATCGGCGACTTCTTCAGGCTTAACAAAACGGAATCGCTTTCCTTCTATAT
>DASPQI010000443.1:0-11435 GCA_035625045.1 Syntrophales bacterium
GGTGGCAGCACCATTTTTTCTTCAGAGGGATCATGGCCCTGAATAGCTCACGTTCCCATGCCTTGTCCTGGGCAAGGGAATTGTCCACGATGAACAGGCGGTTGTTGTCGATCGCCGCCAGTTCCTCCACTACTTTGTCAATGGGGCGGGGGCGGAACTTTCTTCCTCCCAGAAAGGCCACGCAGCAGGGGTAGCAGTTGAAGCGGCATCCCCGCGAAGCGTGAACAAGGTCCACCATCTGCACGCCCTTGTAATAGTAAAATTCGCGTTTCAATATATCCCTTCTCGCCGTCCCGATGGATTCCGCAGGGGGAAAATCGGTCAGATATTCATATCGCTTCTGCAGCCGACCTTCTCTGAAATCACGTAAGACCTTCCCCATCCTTCCTTCCGCCTCGCCAAGAAAGACGGCATCGGCATGCTGGATGGTTTCCTCTGCGTGAAGCATCGTCGCTATGCCCCCGAAGATAACCTTGATCCCTTTCTGCCTGTACCTGTCGGCGATCTCCCAGCCCCTTTTCACCTGGCTGGTCAGCATCATTGATATGCCTACGAAATCCGGTGAATCGTCAAAGTTGATGGATTCCACATTTTCATCCGTAAAATCGACTTGCACATCGCCGGGTAAAGTAGCAGCAAAAACTACCGGGCCGTGCGGCGGAAGATGAAATTCCGTCTGCTTTTCCAGCTTCTTCCATTTCGGATAAATAAGTTTGAAGTTCACATCTGTATCCTGTTTTATACTGTTATTCACCATCCAGAGATTCCCTGGGGTGTAACTGTATTGCTTCGGTTGAAACCGGTTCTGCACGGATCAAACTCAGAAGCAGCGAGTAATCCCAGGCGTCAAAAGCAGTCAATTTGACCAATGTCGGGATACTGTTCTTTATAGAAGAGGCATTTACCCTCCGAATCGTTTCATAACTGTTGCTATATAGACCTATCTCCCAAGAATTATCCTGATGGATGATCACATCGACAATCTTCTTACTATCCCTGTGATACCGGCAGATCGTTGATCCGTCTTCAAGCACACCGGCGCGTGAAAGCCGCCCCTGCGGCGTAACTAAAATCAGACGGACATCTTCCATCAAGTGCTCTGCAAAATCTTTGGCATTAAACGGCGGCACCGCCCGATTCACACGCATTTCTTTCCCATATTGGGCGTCAAACAAAACAAACCCCTCAATAGTTAGGATTACGCTATGGATCATCTCAGATGCCGGATCAATAACGGTCACACCCACAACCGTTCCGCTTCCTCCGCCGGGTAATGTCACCTCAATAGCGTGAATAAAACGGTAGGGAGTATCGACGAACGGCTGATGACATCGTTTTATAATATCCGGCAGTACCGTCTGATCCACAGGTTTTATTACGGGTAGACGGCTGCACGAAATTAGAAAAGAAATCAATATGAATATGGAGAACCAGCGTACGGGCAACATGAAATACTTCATCCCACTTCCCGGAACAATGATTCACTGATCTTCCCGTTAATCTGCACGTCGGCAAATTCAAAGAGAGTATAATTTCCTTCAGTTTCTGTAATTTTGACAGATTTAATAACTCCCGGTCGGTCAGGTGAAAGGGTTATCACGATGCGCGATATCATGGATGACAGCCCATTTTCCTTTGGCGTGAGGATAATTTGCGCTCCCCTTCCCCCTTTCAGGCTCGCCGAGAAGTTTTCATTAGCAGTAAATTGCCCGGTGCTCCACCGGCTGATCTCCTGAAGGACGATTTGCATGGACTCAAGAGAACCGCCCTTATCCTCCACCAGACCTCTGCTCCCCACGGTATACCGCCTGATATTTCCCTTCTGCATGAGCAGAACGCTTCTTATAGGAGATATGTATTCCCACCTCACTGAATCAGGTGTCTGAAAATAAAAAAGCCCCTTTGAAACAATAGGCCTGGAAAGGATCTGTAAGTGTTTTTCCTGAGAGAAATGAGCACTTACAGATTTTATCTTCGCCGATTCTCTCCGGATATCCTCCCAACTGTCCGCCCACCCAAGCATGACAGCACAGGAAAGAAATACGCCGATGAGAAACACACCTTTTTTTATTCTGCTCACTGTCGTCATGAATTCCATTAGAACATGCCGCCATTGACAGAAATGACCTGTCCTGTTATATACGAGGCGTCATCTGAACACAGGAAACGGACTACCTTCGCAACCTCTTCCGGCCTTCCGATCCTTGCCATGGGAATAATGTCCTTGATTCTACCCACCGGAGCATCTTTGATCATCTCCGTCTCGATCAACCCCGGGGCAACCACATTGACCCTGACACCCAGCCTCGCCACTTCGGACGCCAGGGAGCGGCTGGCAGCGATCAAGCCGGCTTTTGCAGCAGCATAATTGGCCTGTCCCCTATTCATGACAAGAGCAGACACGGAAGAAATGGAGACAACCGATCCCCTGCGATTCCGGACCATCGTCTTTATAACCGGCTTCGTTACGTTATAAAAACCCTTCAGGGTTGTTTGAATAACCGTGTCCCAGTCCGCTTCAGGCATCATCATGAACAGCCCGTCGGCTGCAACTCCGGCATTATTCACTAGGACACGAATGTTTTTATGCCGCGAGATGATTTCAGTCATCTGCTTTGCAGTATCTTTCGAGTCTGCCACATCAAAGCGGACCTTTTCTCCGCCGCCTCCCTTCGATCTGATAATATCCAGGGTTTCCTCGGCAGACTGATCGTTTGATTTGTATGTTATGATCACCCGATATCCTGCATCGGACAGTTCGGCTGCAATGGCACGGCCGATGCCGCGACCGCCGCCAGTCACGAGAGCGACCTGTTCTTCATTCATGTTGTTTTGCTCCTAAGATGGGCAACAGTGGAATCAGGTTTGATCAGAATCGAAACGCACTACCTGTATCTGAATTCTTCCCAAGAGGTCTGTTCCCGCCGTGACGGTTCCCTCCAGGACATTATAATTGTGAGCACCGGACAGATTTTTCACTGTTGTGATGAGCACCGTGTGAAGTGGAATCCGGTCCAGAAAAAAATCTGCGTTTTTAATCCCGACAAGCAGCCCTCTGCCCATATCGTTGTCAATCCCCCTTTTCCACCTTATATGTACGGCTGCCGTCTGCGCTACAATCTCGATCAGGACTATAGGATTGACAAAAGACTCATGACAGAGGGGCCATCGATCGGTGACGACGGCTGACGTTACGGCCGTATCAGCGTCAACGTCCAGAACTTCATCAATCAATTTCATTCTATCCCGATGGGGGATCAATGTTTCAATATCCATACTGTCATCACGAGATGAGAGTTTTAGATGTTCAAAACAATCTAAATATGTTATTAGACGGCGGCATAGTAAATGGAAAAAATGAGAGATGTCAAGGGGAATTATTAATGAGGACGAAGAACATCTGTGTATCGCCATGGTATCGAAATATCTTCACCCTTCCACCGGACCCTGACAAGGAATTTATCCTCGGCGGCTGTACTTATGAAGAGGTTTATAGTTTAGCTGCAGGGATTAGCTCTATCCGGTCAGCGGGAGATAGTGCCCATGCTGTAATCTGCCTATGTACCGGTGATAAAGCCCTCATTGCTGCGGCACTGTTAGCTTCGCTTGCCGGCGGTCCCCGCCTTATTCTTCCCTATGCCTTTTCCCGGCGGGCCCTTGAAGAAGTCCTCGATACTATGTCCGTATCCTTTCTACTCACAGACTGTCCAGGTGACTACTCCCCCGGTTGTGAAGTAATAACCCCTGCAATGCTGTGCCGTGATATCTCGCTTCCCGACACCTTCATTGATCCGGATGAGCCCTCTCTCATGCTGTTTACCGGTGGATCGACGGGAAAGCCGAAGGTATGGTCCAAGACGCCCCGGAACATGCTTTTGGAGGCCCGATACATGTCCGATAAATTCAATATATCTCCCGATGATCTCTTTCTATCGACGGTGCCGCCCCAACATATTTACGGTTTCCTATTTTCCGTGCTGATTCCATTCATCAGTTCTGCTAGAGTTCTTAACGGAGTCTACACCTTTCCGGTGGAGATACTTCGGGCCGCCAAGGATTACAGGGCATCCATCCTGGTAGGTGTTCCTTTACATTACCGCGTTTTGAAAACGGATGATCTGCAACGTCATGACCTCCGAATGGCTTTTTCTTCCGCAGGAGTACTGGATAAAGAGGATGCTGCATATTTTCACGACAAAACAGGTCTGGACGTTACAGAAATTTATGGCTCAACGGAAACGGGAGGGGTAGCTGCCAGGTGCTGCTTGAGGGATGGCGAAGCCTGGCGTGCCCTTGACCCTGTCAACTGGAAGATAAGGAATGGAAGGTTGCATGTTCGATCGGAATTTATCTCTCCGACACTGCACAGGGATGCCGCCGGTTTCTTCATGACAGCAGACTGCGCGGATTCTGACGGTCATGACAGATTTGTCCTGCGGGGCAGAGCAGATGATATTGTCAAGGTCGGGGGGAAGAGAGTTGACCTTTCCGCCATACAGGCAAAAATAAAACAGATACCTGGTGTTCGCGATACCGTAGTTGTGTCTATTCCTACCGGGAATGGACGCCAGAATGAACTGGCAGCCCTTGTGGCGACCCATCTTGATGTGCCTCATTTGAGGCAGTATATTGCTGCGGTCAGTGAAGCGTATGCCATTCCCAAACGCATTGTTGTTGTATCAGAAATTCCCGTGACTTCCACAGGCAAATACGACAGAGCAATGATCGAACAACTTCTGCTGTCGGGGAAAGGGAGGTAAAGATTATGCTCCATAAAACCAGATTTGTGTTTATTATATGCACTTTCTTGTATATTCTCGCTGTATGTACTGCTGTGCAGGCACGTGACATTGTTCCCCTTAGAAATTATTATCCCGCTTTCACGACTGATTTAGATGAATACAAAGGCAAGCGTGTGTATCTTATGAACTTTGACAATCAGGCCAGAGACACCACCGTCTGGTATTACTTCAGTCCAGATAAGCAATATGCCTATAGTGGTAACTCCCTGATCCACAATTATTTCTGGTATTCCTTTGAAAAGGCCTTGATAAGTCTCGGGATGTGGGTCTCAAACATGGACAAGCCGGATCCATATGCACCGGCCTTATGGTTGACTTTAAAATCCGTCACCGATGCCAGGTTTGAGGTGGAGGTAAAAATGCAGAAATTCGTTTACGGTATGTTTTTTACCAAGGTATATGCAATCACAGGGGAGGACATTAAACAAGAAGAGCGCACAGCGGCAAATATGGAGAAGCGCGCGTACCGCATGACCAACAGACTTTTCGAGACTATCTTGACTGATCCCCAATTCAAGAAGGCTTATTTTAAGGCATCTGCTGAAATGCTAAAGTCTCAGGGCCAGTGACGGGACTGCAAGTTTATAAAACAGTGAGTAGCATATAAGCAATAGAAAAACGCCCGCTTTCCGGTATAAAGCAGAGCAGTTTATTCCCTTCCTTCAGCTTTCCCGAATGAAAAAGCTCCTCAAGCATGACATAAATGGAGGCCGATCCGGTATTTCCCTTATATGATAGATTGGTAAACCATTTCTCGTAAGGAATGGTGAATCCTATTTCCTCCATAGCCTTGAAGACCTTATCCCTGAAGTAATAAGAGGAATAATGAGGTAAAAACCAATCCACCTCGTCGGCTTTAAGGCTTCGTTTCACGATTGTCCGTGCCAGCGCCATGTTTATGGAAACCTTTACCATTTCTTCATTAAGGATAGTCATGTCCTGCTTCAGGGCAAAATAGTTTTTATCGAGGACTTCTTTCAGAGAATCAAGCTGACGCCATCCTGTAACTGAGCCGTCTTCGTTTTTAACGGCGCCCGCGAGCATACATACTTCGTATTGACCGGCATATGAAACATGCTCGATCCAATCCACTTTTAGCGAATACCGATCCTGATTTTTCCTCGTCGACATGAATACCGCGCCGGCAGCGTCAGACAGCATCCAGCGAAGAAACTCCGCATCGAATGGCAACACAGGATTACTTTTTACAGCCGAATCACTTTGCAAATGTTCAAAAAATTTTGCCCTGATGAGCGAGGACGCCAGTTCCGACCCCGTCGCCACAGCATTGTCGCTGAAACCCAGGGCCACATTCATGAAGGCATATTTGAAGGCGCTGATTCCGGAAAGACAGATCCCGGCTGTGGAGATTACCTCGCAAGGGGGAGAACTCAACTCACCATGGACCATAAGACCGTGCCCGGGAACAATAATATCCGCCATGGACGTGCCGCAGCACAGGCACTGGATATCCGATACGGTAAAACCTTCGTAAGGCATCAGCCTTCTTACGGCTTCTGCCGTTAATTGCGCGTTGGTGTGAGTAAGTTCACCTGTCTTCGGGTTGATAGCATAATAACGCTTCTCAATCTTATTATTGTCGAGAATTCTATTCTTCATTCTTGACGGCAGGTTGTGGATTTTGCCGATGACGTCCTGAATGTGTTCATTGTCGACAGGTTCATTGGGTAAAAATGCTGAAACGTCATTAATAAAAACAGTCACTTCATCTCCCTGGTTTGAAGCCGGTTTTTTAACGTGGCTATTTACTAAATCTAATCCTTTTTACGCAAGCAAAAAATTCACTTGTCAATGGTATAAGGGCTGATCGATCAGTTGGATCTTTTCGCTTTTCCATGCAGTCTCTTCACCAGTTCTGAAAATGTCTCATAAAATTCCTTTTCTGGCATTTTCGTGGGAAGAACAGCGTTCGTGAAGGTGTAAAAGTCCAAATCGTGAGTGACAATCTGATCCTTCAATTTCCTATGGAGGGGCGTACCGGGAATAGGCGTCAACACCGACAGGACAGGAATTTGAATCCCCTGCTTCCCAATGAACTTCTCCAGATGTATAAAGTCATCCTCCGTATAATCCGGGGCAATGATGAAATCACCCACAATGAGCATCCCCAGTTCGTGGAGGAGCTCAATGGCCCTGGGAATAACATCAGACTTATATTTCTTGTAATAACCCGCTATCCGCCGGTCCTGAATATCTTCAAATCCGACAACCACTGCATGAAGACCGGCTTCCTTCCAAACCTTCAACAAATCATAATGTCTGACAATCGTGTCCGCCCGCACATCGGCGATGAATCGCTTCCGGATACCCATCTCCTTGATCCTCCGGCAGAGATCTCTTGACATGTAAGGATCACCGAAAGTGTTGGCATCAACCATACGTATGAAGGGAATATTACCCAGCAGACCTATGTCCCTTGTTACAGAGTCCGGTGAGTGGACAAGGTATTTTCCCCCTGTAACCCCCGGAATTGTGCAGAAAGAGCAATCATGCGTGCAGCCATAGGCGGTAATAACGAATCCCATCTTCATTCCCAGTTTTTCCAGAATGTAATGCTCCCTGTATCTTTCCACAAGGTCATAGCGGGGCGGATGATCATCCATCAGGTCATTCTTGCTGTAGTCTCTCGGAATGAATGAGAGAACAGAACCGGCTGAGGTTTTTGCAATGCCGGAAATCACCATACCGCTATCACCATTTTGAAGGCGGCTTATCAGTTCGCTGAAACTCTTCTTGCCGATACCGATGACAATATAATCAATCTCTTTTTTGTTGAAATAGGATGGATCACACGTAGCGTGATTTCCTCCAACAGCTATGACAGCATTGTGCTCCTCCCTGATTCTGCGGGCATATCTGAGCACCGTGTTGGCCTCACAAGTTACTGCGGTGAAGCCGACCACATCAGGTCGAAAATCAGCTATAATCCGCCACAAAGTGTCTTCTTCTTCACACTTCATATCGAGGATTATCAAGTCATGTCCTTCAAGCGCCCCGGCAATAACCTCTAGGCTAAATGGTTCTCCTTTGAAGATCTGTTTAATGGATGTGACCCCGTATTGTTCTTCCGTAATACTGCGTCCGGAATTAGGCGGATTGACAAGAAGAATTCTCATGATGGGATATATTCATAAAAATTATGGAGCTAAACCGTACAGCATAGACATGTCGGTTGTTTGCTATCAGATAGTAATGTCCATGTCAACGACAAAGAGCCCTATGGAAATTCTACCACTCCAAGTCTGTAAGATACCCTCAATTTCCACCTGGCAAAACATGAAGTAACTGACAGGATCTTCCAAGAAAAACAAAGGGAGACCCGGAGGTCTCCCTTTGTTAAGGAGGAGGTAAAAGCAGGCGGTGTACGTAAGTTTTGGTTATCTCACCGGTTAATCATGCCCTTTTAACCGGTTATATTAAAGTTAACAAAAGTCACTTAATCCCTTTTGAGGACAAGCCCCGTCATAAGAATGATGGCGACGAAACAGAAGACAACTAACGCAATTTCAGGTGTATCGATTCCGGTATGGTGATGATGGTGTTCGGCAAGCCTCATCATGATCGGTGCTGATAGTAATGTTGTCATACTCATTCTCCTTACTATCATTAAAGAACGCTCTATCATTTATAGAGCAATTTTGATTTTATTTTAAATATTGCATCATGAAAAAGCGGTGACGCAGATCACATAAAACTACCTATTTTTCGATACCGAACAATGAGCAAATTTATTGTATCATGTTTGCTGTAAACAATGAGTATTGAGGTCGGTTCTTATAAAAATCAGATGGTTGGAAGATATCGTAGGGACTGTCCCCCTAAGGTTAAGGTATAAAGTAGAAGAGGAGCCTGTTAATTGGCACGGCTGTTTCCCGCTGGCGGGGTTCGGGGCTGGTTTTATCGAACCAAAAGCATGTCCTCTATTAATCGGAAGGTCTCAATAGATCTATTTACAGGTCAACTGTGCTTTAATGTACTCCAGTATGGGGTAAATATTTTCCTGCTTCACTTCATCAAAATCCTCAGTCATAAACCTTCTTAAGGTCTCATCCTTTTCCATCATCCTGCCGACGGCAACAAGGCTCTCATCGTAGGAACTCAGATCCTTGTGCAGCATCCTGCCACGAAGTGGAAAATATTTGATTTCCTGTCGAACTTCTTGGGGTAGACTGGCATTATAGATTTTACTGATGTTGGGATGCTCCGGCGGCGTGCCGGATGTTGTGAATAGAACAACTTTCTTCCCTTTAACAGCATTCCAATTCTCAACGATCATCGGTGCAATAACAACCCGACCGGCGCGGACATAACCACCGAAGATGATCACATCATAATTCCCAAATTCCGGGGTATTACATTTATCCACGTCTGCCATCCGGCTTGGTATCTCCTTATGTATCCAATCGGCATACTGCTTCGTGCTGCCATATTTGCTTTGATACAGGATCAGCACCCGCGGAGGGCCTTTCACATGCAGATAACTGACACCTTTGCTGTCCGAAAATTCACAAATGGGCGCATGCATGCAGGCGCCCATGCATATGCAAATTATTAATACAAAAAACAGTTTAAAACATCGATCATTCATCATGATTAAGGTATTTTCCTTGGTTCCTGTATCACCCGAATGAAGCCAGCAGAGCACTCAGGTGTATCCAGTATTGCCAATCATATATGCCTAACTATTATCATGCAAGTAACAAAATCCGGAAAAATTCAAAGCTATGTTTGAATAAAGGTTATTGTAAAATATTTGAAGAATAAATTGAGTTTATATCAGCCGACTGGAGCATGCGTTGGTTTTTTCTCTTCTGGCCGTTTCTTCTTGACAGGCATTGTTCTCCTATCTATAGTTCACCAATAAAAAACGTTACTTCATTCAGTAACTGCAATGTAGGATGTTATGAAGATATCCGAAGTGCCTCAGGATGACACAAAGACCATGCATGGTGAGAGAAAAGCTATGTATGCTGTCGATGATCAAGGACGTTACACGCAGACCACCACTAAAGGATGGGAGGCGGAAGAAATTGTCCTCAATCAGGTGATCAGCGAGTTTGAGGAAAAGGCCGGAGAGACCGCAACGCGAGCGAGAAATAATCAAACATCGCCGATAGAATATTTCATGTACAAGAACTGGATGGATCCGCTCACACTTGCCCAGGCCATGGGTCTTTACCGCTGGCAAGTGAAGCGCCACTTTAAACCATGCGTGTTCAAAAAACTCGACAATAAAATACTTGCGGCATACGCCCGACTCTTTAAGATATCCGTCGATGAATTAATAAATTTCCCCAGAGAGAATTAAATGGCAGATTTGAAGCCATTGGAACACAGGCAATATGCCCACTGCGAAAGCGGTGTAGTAACAGCACTTTTGAGGTGCCACAGTATCGATCTTTCCGAACCTATGGTGTTCGGTATCACCGGCGGCCTTACTTTCGCCTATATTCCTTTTATCAAGATGACCAATATGCCTATCGTATCATACCGCATGATGCCCGGATCGATCATCAAGGGGGCCGTGAAAAACCTCGATGTTAAATTCAAGACCCAAAGATACAGGGATAAGGAGGCAGCTCTTGCTGGACTCATTGATCTCGTCGACCGGGGTGAAATTGTCGGACTCCAGACATCTGTTTACTGGCTGCCGTATTTCCCGCCGGAGATGCGCTTCCAGTTTAACGCGCACAATCTCATCGTTTATGGGAGGGAGAGAGAAGAATTCCTCGTCAGCGATCCAGTTTTTGAACATACAGTCTGGATCAAGGCAGAGGACCTACAGAACGCCCGCTTCGCCAGAGGTACACTTGCCCCGAAGGGTTTCCTGTACTACCCAGTTCGGGTCAATACCTCCATTGATTTGCAGGAGGCAATAAGAAAATCCATCAAGCGAACGGTGCACATGATGCTCTATGCCCCTGTACCTTTTATCGGCGTTAAGGGCATACATTATATGGCAAGAAGGATTGAGAGGCTCAAGACCCACAAAGACCTGAGATATGTCCGCCTCTTTCTCGGTCATATTGTGAGGATGCAGGAAGAGATAGGGACGGGAGGAGGCGGTTTCCGGTTCATGTATGCGGCCTTCCTCCAGGAAGCAGGGCAAATCCTGAAATCCCAACGACTGGAGGAGGCATCACGGATGATGACTGAGGCAGGTGATATGTGGCGGCAGTTCGCCTCAGCCTGCGCCAAAGCTTGTAAAAGCAAGACGGCGAACTTCGATGTAGAAGACATCGCGCGACTGGTAAAAAAGTGCGCAATTCAGGAGAAGATTGTTTACGAACTCCTCAAAACCTCTTTAACTCAATAGTAGCAGGTCATGGGGATTAATAAGCAACGGCCAGTCCCACATTCACCTCGTACTGGTGTGTCCTGCTGGATGGTTCATAAAGAGACATAACGACTGTCCCCTGATATGTCAAATCCACTGTATCACTTTGACCAATTTCATCGTAAGCGTACCATGGCTTAACAACAACCGACCAGAACTGGGAGAATCTATACCGCAAAGGGATTTCAGCATAGTATCCTATTCTATTCCCTAATTTTACATCAGGGGTATTGTAACCCGGGTTTAAGTCAGCCAATTGGACTGACATTTTGCCA
>DASPQI010000444.1:0-5840 GCA_035625045.1 Syntrophales bacterium
TTTGTCCCCTCCAGAGTAAATTCCTTGGGGAATGTGTGTTTCAGAAACACCGTGTATCTTCCCCTTGCGTCATCCAGTCTATACACCTTGCCCAGATCTCCCGGCGAAGGTTTATGTTTATGAGAGCTGTTCGCAAAAATAAAGTTCTCAATGGCGAGCTCCTTTTCGTCAGGAAGCTTAAATCCTTCACTGGAAAAAATTTTGATCCCGTTATCCTGAAGGGGATTGTGAGATGCGGATATGACAATACCGGCATCCGCCCGCATGCTGCTCGTGAGGAATGCGATGCCTGGTGTAGGCATGACACCGACCATGATGGCATTAACGCCCATGGAGCATATTCCGGAAACGAGGGCGCTCTCAAACATATAGCCCGAAATTCTGGTATCCTTGCCAACAATGATCTTCGGAACATGCCCTTTCTTCTTGAACAGATGGGCAGTAGCCCGGCCTATGTTCAGGGCCATTTCGGCCGTCATGGGATATTCATTGGCGATGCCCCTTACGCCGTCCGTGCCAAAAAGTTTTCCCAAAGATAACCTCCTTACAGGGTTTTCTATAATAATAAGGATAATTTTGCAACAGGGATAAAATGGATATGATCATACATGAGAGTTGGTACCGAACCTCGTCAAAAGAACTCCTCCCAGGCCAAGGACAATGGCGCACATCTTGATCATCAAACCCACGTAAGGTATCCATCCTATCAACCAAATAATGATTAGTCCCCAGACCGTCTCACGCATCAGGCTTTGATCGTGTCTCTTTAAAATGGTAAATAATTTCCGGCCGACAAGTTGTGAGACTGCGATGAAACCCAGGAGAACAGCAAACAGAACGATGGCCATTTCCAGAGGGATCAAAACTATACCGATAACTGAAATAGCCAGGAGCACCGCCAGCGGTACGACTAATACCAGCCCGGTAAGACCCCAGGCCGTAACCTTGAAAGGCTTTTCTTTGATGGCTGATGAAATCAGACGTACAGGTTTCGGAATCAAAAATACGGTCAGGATGGTTACAAGAAGGACGCCAAGGAAAACGGATAAAGAGACAATGGCAAAGATCCAGGACCATCCCTCCCATTCTTCACTCAAGGCGTTTGTTATCGCGGCAGAGATGTCATCAGTATTGATCTCGGTGAGGGTGCCATAGACTTCTGAACCTCTTCCCCTGACAATGATCCCACCGATGGTAAAAACGCTCCCGCCTACGACAGCTGTCCTTGTCAGAACTATAGATCCCCCGATGGATGCAACGTTGTTTTCAACAACACCGTCTACAGTAATTTGCCCGCCGATTGCAACTACATTGCGAACCTTCGTGCCTTCCTCGATTGTCACATTGCTGCCGATTTTAAAGATGTTTGCACTTTCCGCTCTGACCGTTGAAGCTGAACAGAGAAATAAGCCTGCAATCAAAAGGAACATAAGAAGCGTATTTTTTTTCATATCTTTTCCCCATTCTATAACCAATAATTCCGGGCGTGCAAAAGGCTGTCACTTTTCTGCATGGTTTTCTGATCATGTCCGGCCGCGCTGGCGAAGATATTCTACCAAGACGGGAAGTACGGATATTATAATGATCGCAAAAATGACGAGGGTAAAGTTTCTTTTGACAGCCGGCAGGTTGCCGAAATAGAAGCCTCCCATTATAAAAATTGTTATCCATGCCACACTGCCTAAGACATTGTAACAGGTAAAACGCGAGTAGGTCATTTTCCCGATCCCGGCCACGAAAGGTGCAAAGGTGCGGATGATCGGGATGAATCTTGCTATGACTATCGTTTTGCCTCCGTGCTTTTCATAAAAATCGTGGGTTCGGTCAAGGTATTGCTTGTTAAGAAAACGGACATTTTCCTCGTGAAATACTTTCGGACCGACAAACTTTCCTATCGCGTAATTCACGGTATTTCCGGCGACGGCAGCGATGGAGAGGAGAATCAGCAGCCATTCAACTTGGAGTGCGCCGAGAGCGGCAAATGTTCCGAGTCCGAAGAGGAGGGAATCTCCGGGTAGAAAAGGAGTAACGACAAGGCCGGTTTCACAAAAAATAATGAGAAAAAAAATAAAATATGTCCAGCCGCCGAAACTCTGAATGATCGCAGCAAGATGCCGGTCAAGGTGAACAAAGAAATCAATAAAATAGAAAATCAGGTCCATATTATATCTGAAATATTGCGTCTACCATAGATAGTATATCAGTTGATTAGTATATAAGAGGTGTCGTTTTGTCAATAACAAAGAAGAACATAATTTCGCTTGTTGACGATAGCAGGTTACGTTTCATCCGGTGTCATTCATAACTGGATTAAGTATCTTACTATCTTTAATTTCGAGATCTTTCACTCCGCCCGAAATGAAACTCAGGATTATTATGAATACAGCCGGTTTCAATATCTTTTTTCTATCATTTTTTTGATTGATATTTTGTATTCGGTTCGTGTAAGGAAGGTTTTGAGGAGATAAAGAGAAATGCATGAACTATCTGTAACTGAGAGCATCCTTAATATCGTCCTGAAGCATGCCCAGACGAACAAGGCGGACAAAGTTCTCACCATAGGTCTGAAGATAGGAGAACTCAGTGAGCTTGTCGGTGAATGTATTCAGCACTACTTTGATTATCTCAGCAAGGGCACTATCGCGGAGGGTGCGAAACTTGATATTGAGAGATCACCGATTATATTTCGTTGTAATGAATGTCAGAACACTTTTCAGGTTTCTTTAAGTGATACAAAAGATTTTACATGTCCTCAGTGCCACGGGGTGAAGGTTACACTGACATCCGGCAGGGAGTTTTATATAAAGGATATAACAATCTCGTAGAAGAGAGTAAATTAGATTTATAAAGTCGGCAAAAGAGGTGACATAATGGCAGACATACGTTTGATAGAAATCAAGGAGGACATTCTGTCTGATAACAAGGATCTTGCTGATGAGATCAGAGGGAACCTCCAGCGGCATAAAGTTTTCATGCTGAACCTTATGGCCTCACCGGGCGGGGGGAAGACAAGCCTTATCGTAAATACGGTCAGAAGTATGAAGGACAAATTCAGGATCGGGGTAATCGAAGGTGATATAGACTCCGTGGTCGATGCGGAAACGGTCGTAAAAGAGGGTGTCCCGGCGGTTCAATTAAAGACGGGAGGATTTTGTCATCTGGATGCATCGATGATCAAAATGGCTTTGGACGAAATGGACCTGAAAAATCTAGATCTCATCATGATCGAAAATATCGGGAATCTGGTCTGCCCCGCGGAATTCGACACGGGCGCCAATAAGCAAGCGATGATCCTGAGTATTCCGGAAGGTGATGACAAGCCGCTCAAGTACCCCTTGATGTTCAGCATATGCGATGTCCTGGTAGTCAATAAAATAGATTATATGGGTATTGCAGATTTTGATATGGATGTTTTGAAGGAACGAGTCCTCAAGCTTAATCCCAAAATCAAGATAATCGAGGTATCATGCAAAACGGGAGAGGGCATAGAGAAGTGGACCCGCTGGCTTGCGGATGAAATCAACATCTATATGTGTTCTGCAATATGATGAAGAAAGGTTCGCCTGTGGACGTTTACGAAAGGCTGCGCGAAATTCTTGATGCCCATCCATCGGGTGCGCCAAAATCAAAGGTCTTTGATGAAATCCTTCGCTATCTCTTTACACCCGAAGAGGCAGAGATTGCAGTGCACATGAGCTTTGCACCGGAACCGGTTGAAGACATAGCAACCGTCGCCGGTATGTCAGTCGATGAAGCAGAGTACCTGCTCGAATTCATGGCCGATAAGGCAGTTATTTTTTCCCGCGAGAAAGACAGTAAACTATTCTATGGTCTGCTGCCGACCATTCCCGGTTTATTCGAATATCCCCTGATGCGCGGCAAGGGCACGCCTCTTCATGAAAGATTAGGCAGGCTCTGGACAAAATATCGCAAAGAGGGGCTAAGTGAATCTTTTGCGGGGAAGCCGACACCGATGGCGCGCGTTGTACCTGTCGGACGTGCCTTGGATGTCACTCTCCATATTCATCCATACGAAGAGGTGTCGAAGCTAATAGAGAATGCGGAGTATATCGCTCTTGGCCGCTGTGCCTGCCGCGTCAGTGTTGGTGCTTGTCATGCTCCCACGGAGGTATGTTTCTTTTTTGGCGGAGCGGCGCGCTTTCTGGTGGAACGCCGCTACGCCCGTGAGATAGACCGGGAAGAAGCGCTCCGTGTCCTGGATAGCGCGGAAGAGGCGGGGCTGGTGCATACCAGCAGCAACAGTGCGGACGGAGCGAGCTTCATCTGCAATTGCTGTCCCTGTTGCTGCATAATCCTGACATGCCGTACCAGACTCAACTTAGCGAACGGCTTTGCTGTGAGCGGCTTCCAGTCTCAGCTTAACGGCGATGCCTGCACCGGATGCGGTATCTGTGCGGATGAGCGGTGTCCTGTGCGTGCTGTCGAATTAAAGAATAATCTGGCAGTAGTCGATAATAATAAATGTATAGGCTGCGGACTCTGTGTTTCCGCGTGTCCGGCGAAGGCCATGAGATTAGTGAGGCGCAGCGCGCAACCGGACATACCGGCCACATCTCAGGAAATGGGAATGAAAGTGTTAAGGGAGAAAGATAAGCTTAAACGCTTTTCAGAAATTATGAAAAAATAATGCGGTGAGAAAAAAAATTTAAAAAATGAAAAATATTTCTTGAAATATTCAGTGAAATTGTTTAAGAGAAAATTATATAAAATAAAAAATTGAGGGAACAAAAAGAAGGCAGCTTGACAGATCATACTACTAAACTCCGTACCCAGAATTTAAAATTTCTGTGGAGCTGTTAGGGCATGCCGCAGTTGCACTGTCAACGTCCTGGAGTGAAGACCGCATCCCGATTTGAGCGGGATATGGTCCGGCTTCTGAAAATATCTTGGTTATCATTAACTGCTCCAGGAGCAGTCATATAAGGGGGTAGTGCAACATGTCTTTAGCCAGGAGACGCACCGATCTACCGGTCCTGTTGCTTCACAACATCGATCAGGCGTGGGATCCGGCCGATGTATATCTGGCTCTCCAGGAAGCCGCGAAGATTGAGTCCGCCCTTAAATCAGAAGGACATCCCGTCAACAATATACCTGTTTGCAATACTGATCTTGGCGCGTGCCTTAGTTGTTATGATCCTGACCAGTATATAGTCTTCAACTGGTGTGAAGATATTCCAGGTATACCGCACAGCGAGGCGCTTGCCGCCATGATACTCGAGGAATTCAATTTTACCTATACTGGTTCAACACCCGATGCATTGCATTCATGCTGGGATAAGCAGGAAGTCAAACACCTGCTGGAGATAGCCGGTGTGCCTACACCGCAGTGGCGTGTTTATGATTCTCCGGACATCGATGGTTGGCATTGCTTCCCGGCCATTGTGAAGCCATCACGGGAACACTGCAGTTACGGCGTGACTACCGATGCCGTGGTTATGTCACCAGATGAGCTGAAGGATCGAATTGCTTACGTAATCGATGTTTTCCGCCAACCAGTTCTTGTTGAGGATTTTATTGACGGGCGGGAATTTCATGTTTCTCTCTGGGGAAACGGTTTCATTGAAATGCTGCCGCCGGCAGAAATGGATTTTATGGCCTTTGATAATGTACGTGACCGTCTTTGCACATACGATTCCAAGTTCAAGCCCGGCTCATCCCATTATATGAAGATCGGCCTGCAACTGCCCGCGCCTCTGAATGAAGATGAGTATGAACGGTTGAGGCAGACCAGTATTCTTGCATACAGAACTATCGGCTGTCGCGACTACGCCCGGCTTGACATCAGGCTCCGGGATGGTATTTTTTACATCCTGGATGTT
>DASPQI010000445.1:0-4000 GCA_035625045.1 Syntrophales bacterium
AATCAAGTTTAATATTTAGTAGCACATTAGGTTAATTGTGACAATTCTTTCATCGCATAGTTAGTGAGAAGGAGGCGACCTATGTACGGCAACCATGGACAAATCCTGAAAGTAAACTTAAGTATCAGGGAAATAAAAGAAGAAATATTTGATGAGACAGTAGCCAGGATGTTTCTGGGTGGGAACGGCCTGGCGGCAAAGCTCATTTACGACAATGTTCCTTTTAATGCGGATCCTCTCGGATCAGATAACGCCGTCGTATTTTCCGTAGGACCTTTAACGGATACGCCTGTGTGGGGGACCAGCAGGGGACATGTGGCATCGATATCACCGTTGACAGGGATATTTGCCGACTCAAATTACGGAGGAAAATTCGGCACCGCGCAGAAGAGGGCAGGGTTTGACGCCATATATATTACGGGGGCTTCATCAAAGCCGGTTTATCTTTTGGTTGCCGAAGAAGGCGTGGAAATCAAAGACGGGTCTGATCTGTGGGGTAAGACAACGGAAGAGACCATTGTCGCACTCGAGGCAAAAGAGGGAAAGGGGGCAGTATGCGCCTCGATTGGGCCTGCGGGAGAAAATGGAGTGCTCTTTGCCAACATCGTATTGGGCGGAGTTAGGTCTGGTGCTGCCGGTCGGGCCGGCATTGGAGCTGTAATGGGGGCGAAAAAGATCAAAGCAGTTGTTGCCAGAGGTGAAAAACGAACCAATATCTTTGACAGGGGATCACTGACAAAGCTTTTGAGAGAAAAATACCCCGCCTTTAAAGAAAATACGAAAGTATTGAGCACCATCGGGACACCGGTTCTCATAAATGTAATCAATTCCAAAGGAATGCTCGGTACACGAAATAACAGCCAAGAAGTTTTCGCATATCCACAAGATATCAGCGGTGAGCTGATAAAGGAGAAGTATTGGAAAAAAGATACGGCCTGCTTTGGCTGCCCTGTGGCGTGCGGCAAAAATGTCAGCACATCCAAAGGTGAATATGCCGGCAAAATTGTTAAGATGCCCGAATATGAGACCCTCTATGCCATCGGCTCCATGATGGATAACCGTGATATTGACTCCATCATCAATGGTAATCATGTATGTGATCTGATGGGCATAGACACTATCTCCATGGGAGTAACACTATCCTTTGTAGCAGAATGCATGGAAAGAGGAATTATCTCTGAAAAAGGAGCGGGAGGGAGAGTTAATTTCGCGGACGGGGAAGCGATGGTGGATCTCATCAAAAAGACGGCCATGAGAGAAGGAATTGGAGTTCTTCTTGCCATGGGTTCGGCGCGTATTGCGGAGAGGTTCAACAAGGATGCGTACAAATATCTTTATACCGTCAAGGGTCTGGAAGTTGCGGGTCACTCTCCGCGCGCCTTAAGAGGCATGTCCCTATCCTATTCGACATCAACGAGAGGCGGAAGCCATCATGACGGCAGGCCCAATTATGCCGCCGCAGATCCCGACCTGGGGTTTGAGCCGCAGCCGAAGTATATTCAGAGGAATCAATATTTCACAGCCGTCGGAGATTCGCTGATCGTATGCCGCTTTATTGCCGAAAGAGGATTGGGGACGCTGCTCAATGACGATATCGCGAAAATCATGGGCTATGTGACAGGCTGGGACATTACTCTCTCTGAGCTGGAAAAGATCGGTGAGAGAATATACAATCTGGAGCGCTTGATAAACGTCCGGCGCGGAGTAAGCAGGAAAGACGATATTCTTCCATATCGTGTTATGAACGAGCCTATCCCTGATGGGCCCGTAAAGGGAAGATACTGCCCTAAAGAAGACCTTGATGCTATGCTCGACACGTATTATGATTTACGGGGCTGGAGCCGGGAGGGCATCCCGACAGATGAGAAACTCGCCGAGTTGGGCTTGAAATAGCAGCGCTATATATTGCATTTTACCCAGTAGTGTGTGGGGTAGGATTGTGCAAAAGTTGAATTACATCTAGTGTTGATGCCACCTACAAGCGGTTAACCAATATGAAGCTGAATTAATGCGCATTATGAGAGGAAAGATTGCTGGAAAAAATTTTCTATAATTGTCTGACAGATGATTTTGATGAGAGTACACCTTTATATGTTTTGCTGAGGATGGATAGCAACACTGTATAAATCGCTTCTGCGATAAGATAATCGCGTTTATCCGTTTCAATCCAAGGTTTTTCTCGAACATATCGTCCAGGATGTACATAATTCTCATCTTGCGAAGGAAGTCTGCAAGTTCAGCAGTGTTGTATTTTGCGATGGGAGTTGAAATTAATGGTAGCCATCCTGCCTTTAAGCAAATATCTATAAGGGTATCAAAATTCCACGTCGCTGGGTCCTTCGGGTTACGTGGTTTGCGGGGTTTTGGAAGCTCAGCTGCTATTCGTTGAGCCTTTCTCTTAGAGCGCAGGCACCGAAGAAGGAGTAATCCTTCAACTCCAGCCCCAAGAGAGGTGACCGCGGCTAAATAAGCTTTTGAAGCTGCTGCTTTTCGGGCTTCTTCCTCATAACATATAACAATATCCTTAAGAGCGTAGACGTGCTCGTCTCTGTGAAGAACAGACCTGCGACCACGTTCTCGTAATCGGTCAGACACTATTGGGTATTTCTCGAGCAAATCCGCGATATCGTGAAAATCAAATTCTCTAAATATGGCAATGAATCTCTTTTTTTCAGCAATATCAAATTCATCGTTGAGCTTATGGTACTCATCTGGTCCTTCCCCTCTTGGCCAATATTCATCTTGGCCCAATCCATACTCTTCATGAATACCGTCCAGTGCAGCAAATATCAAATTTATATCATCATATTTATTGTTGAATATTCTTGACTCATGTAAATGCTCAATAGGAACAGATATGTGGAAGATATATTCTTGGGTAGACATTAGACCCGCTTTATAAATGTCTCTGACAATATTAATATAAATGATAGTGCTTCTTTCATCGATAAAATTATTAGGATTATGCTTTTGAATTTCTAGTATAGCAGCATTAACTGCAGCCTTGAGTTCAGTCGCAGAACTGCTTCCTAATTTATGACGGTCCAAACGGTTTAACGCGGCAATAAGTTTTTCCTTATGTGTAGCTGTATGACGTTGCCTTACCAGTGGCCTAAGCAACAAACGTCTCATGGTGCGTTCAGACTCTTTCATAGCTTTTCTACCTCTTTGTCAAACATGAACTGCTATTTACGATGTGATTTGAATTATCACACTTTACATTTGAAATCTATGATCATAAGAGAAATTGGAAGAGTACAGCTTACAGGAAGGAGTTCATGAATTCGTAAGACAGAAAAGCAGGGCATATTTTTTTGCACGATTCATCGTGTACTCAATAGTAAAGAATTAATTTGAAATGTGTTCAATTAATGATGTCAATTACTGTGACAAAGAAGAGAATCTCATCCTGTATCTTATTTTTTTTCTGCATAGCCAAATTCCTTGAGCAGGCGCTCATCATGGGTCCAGTCTTTTCTTACCCGTACAAATAATTCGAGGTAAATCCTGGCGGCGAAGAATTTTTCCATCTCCAGCCTCGCTTGTGTGCCGATCTTTTTCAGCATGCTTCCTTTCCTGCCGATCAGGATGCCCTTCTGAGATTCTTTAGACACATTGATCGTTGCCTGTATGCGAATCAGATTTTTCTCTTCATCTTCTTTGAATAAATCCACGACTACAGCCGTTGTGTAAGGGATTTCCTGATGGGTTAAAAGGATGATCTTTTCCCTGATTATCTCCGCCGCAATGAAACGCTCGGTCCTGTCCGTCATCATATCTTCTGGAAAGTATTTTTGCCCCTCAGGCAGGAGTTTCAGGATTTGTTCTATCAGGATCTTTAATCCGTCACCGGTAAGGGCAGAGACCGGGATGATCTCGGAGAAAGAAAAAAGGTGTTGGAACTGGTCAATGACCGGGAGTATGTCTTGCTTCCCGACAAGGTCAATCTTGTTGATCAGCAGAATAACAGGTAGTTCAATGTCCCGGAGAGAATCAATAA
>DASPQI010000446.1:0-7811 GCA_035625045.1 Syntrophales bacterium
GTTCAAGCCGAGACATCACTTTTAGCAACTTGTTTTAATATTGTCCGGATGATCACGATTTTTGGAGTCGGCACACTTATAGAAAAGCTAAACGAACTAAATCCGGTTACGGTTGGCTGTTGAGGCTAGTCGAAAAGTGCAAGTACAATTGCAAAATAGAAGAAACATGATTCAACTGCGCCAGATATTTTATCGGTTTTAACTTTTTACGGTTGATTTCTAATATTCTATTGTCAAAGAACAATTGCGACACAGTCTCGTCCGTCAGGGTCTCCCTTACATCAAATGTGTCAGTCGACAGCCCGCCTGGCCCGCCGACCAATGTCGTTTTATTGTATGACACCACAACCACCGCCCCTTCGATCGGCGCCTTCGTCTCCGTATCGATGATCCTCCCTCGGAATGCAGGCTTGTAGTAGATCAGCCAGCCCCAGCAGACGGATGCCGTGGAAAACATGACCAAGACAGCTGTCAACAATATGAGAATCTTTTTCATAAGCGCTCCTTTAACCGGAAAACTGACAGTCCTTATATGTAATGATTATTGCAATCTTTCATACTAGCTAAGGTATGTCAATTACAAAGGAGTCCATAATAATATGCACAAACGAAATGCAGCTCCAGTGCGTCAATGGGTAAATTTATGCCCTTATTATTATGGACTCCCTTGTATCAGGTAACGTCGACAAAGTGTTTGTTGATTTACGATCGAAAGCTTGCACTTTTTTGACGATTCAATTTTTGTTGATAACAAGGAAATAGGAAGACGTGACATATACAGAAAATTAAGCGCAAATGTTTATGACTTTCAACCTGTTTTCATTGATCTGGCACAATCACTAGCTGTGAATGTTTGATACTATTTAAGGCCTCCTCCTAAAACATGGTAGATTTAGTTTTTCAAGAGACTAAAAAATACCAGTAGAAGGAGGAAGCCAAATGAGATTTTATACCAATCAGCATAAGTACTACTGCGGAATCGACCTGCACGCAAGAAGAATGTATGTCTGCATCATCGATGAAAGGGGAGAGATCAGGGAGCATCGCAACATGAAAACCAACCGTGATGCCTTTCTCAAAACCATTGCCCCCTTTCGTGAGGATATCGTTGTTGCCGTGGAATGCATCTTCACCTGGTACTGGATAGCCGATCTCTGCCATGACGAGGGTATTCCTTTTGTCCTCGGACATGCCCTCTACATGAAGGCGATCCATGGCGGAAAAGCAAAAAATGACAGGATCGATTCCCACAAGATCGCCGCACTCCTCCGGGGAGGCATGATACCGATGGCATATGTATATCCTGCCAGGGTGAGAGCCACTCGTGACCTCATGAGACGCCGGAATTACATCATGAGAAAACGCTCCGAACTTTACGTTCATATTCAGAACACCAACATCCAGTACAACCTGCCTGATCCCTTCGGCTTCCTCGCAAGGCTCCGGAACAGGGAAGGCATTGCCGGGCAATTTGAGCATCCATCCGTACAAAAAAGCATTGCTGCGGATCTGGAAATGATCAGGACGTATGACGGCATCCTGTCATAGCTCGAACGATCCATCATGAAACTGGCCAATCACCACGACTCCGGTTCCTACACCTTGCTCCAGACCATCCCCGGGGTCGGCAAAATCCTTGCTCTGGTCATGCTGTACGAGATAGAAAATATCCGCCGCTTTGCCACTGTGCAAGACTTTGTCTCATATTCCCGTCTCGTAAAATGCGCCAAAGAATCCAATGGGAAAAAATGCGGCTCCGGCGGCACGAAGATAGGAAACGCCCACCTCAAGTGGGCCTTTTCCGAGGCCGCCGTATTCTTTCTAAAAACAATGGCCCAGCGAAAAGCTATCTGGACAGGCTTTCCCAAAAACACGGCAAAGCAAAAGCCCTGTCTATCATTGCCCATAAATTGGGACGGGCTGTCTATTTCATGCTTAAGAACAAGGAGGTCTTCGATCAAAAGAAATTTTTAAACATATGATAATGGAGGGAACGGATCAACCCGGGTCAAATACTGGGACAACTATAGGTATAAGCATGTCTATATCTATGAAAGAGAAAACTCGTCCATCCATGAATGGACGAATAAACCCGGTTCCCCTCCGCTTTGATTGGGAGGTCCGTTCCGCTCCTACAATTTTCCACAACATGCCCTTTGGCACGTTGGAAAGGTTCTGCCCCTCAACCGAACCTGCTGCTTACTCGGGATGATCTCCCATACCCCGTCATTTGATTAGGACGGCATGAGGGCACGGTATATTTTCCAGGTCGCAAGGTGACGTTTTGACCTTGCAGCTGCCTGATGCCAGGCGGACTCCATATTTTCCTCCGGGCAGTTTTGAATGGGTAGTTGAACCTCTATAAGTGTATGGTGCAGGATCATTCCCCGCACCCATTGAGAAAACAAGTCAGAACACTGCCAATGGTCAGATAGTTTGTTATCTTGAAGGATGGAATAAAAGTTTCCTTGGTGGATAAATTTATTTATTGACAGGTGGAGGCCTTATAAGTGTATTTGACATCGAGATGCCTAGTCGATGTGCTTTTGACACTCATTCAACCCGAACTACACAGGCAAGATCAAGAAAAATATCAAGGCTCTTTGTTTTGTATACACCTTTTTGACGGTCACGGATCAGAATAATTCTTTGTAATTCTCCGATTTTAAAATACCATCATCATACCCAAGGCTACCATATTCCTTGCCCTCAAGATCGCACCAATATGATGCAACCACGTGGTTCAAATATGTTCTTGACACCTCGTTTTGCCTGGTATTCAAATATTCTTTATACTTCTTAATCGTTGCCCATTTTGGATCAGAAAAGATAAGAACAATAAAGTTACTATATTTGTCGGTTAATCCCAAATTCACAGGAGGAAGGAACTCTGATAATGTCCGATCCTTCTTTCCTTGTTTTATTTTATATACCAAATCTTTTAGTTGTTCTATTGTTGTGTCGGGAGGTACGAGCAAACCTAAGATTCTGCCTTGTTTCCAAACGACCTTAAACGAAGTCTGAGCAAATGCTGTGTCAGTTATAAATAGAGACACTATTATCAATGCCACTATACAAAAAAGTTTTTTCATGCATATTACCTTTTCTGTAATGTGATCTTACTTCAGAATGTGACACACTCATGTAACGTCTTTCAGCCATTACCAATTTTAATGTAGCATAAAACGATAGAATGCGCTACGTAAAGCTGGTGGAGGCATTTCTGAAAACACAAGTCAAATAAAAAGAAAGGGGGAAATGCGGATGAAGGGCGCTGTGAAAAATGTTTGTAAACTTCTATTTCTCCTTGCCGTCATTGTATTATGGACGTCTACCGCTGTCCATGCTGAGAATAAGATCAACTTCGATCGTCAGGTGAAAGCATGGGCCAAAAAATTGAGGAGTGAGGTCATTGCAGGATTCGAGCAGGCCCTGGCGTCCGGCAAACTCACGGAGGCACAGATATTCGACACGTTTTATGTCCCTATACCCAGTACCTACCCCCAGAAATACCACACCCAATACGACAGGTTCACTGATGAAACATTCCAAGGTCTCCTGGATAATTATTTAGGGAAGAGCAAACGGCTGCTCTACTTCGTTATCTCCGATAAGAACGGGTACGTGCCGACCCACAACAGTAAGTACACCCAGAAACTGACGGGGAATAAGGAAGTCGATGCCAAGTTCAACCGGGCAAAGGTGATTTACGATGACAGGACCGGCCTAGCAGCAGCAAAGAATACCGCTTCGTCCCTTTTGCAGGTCTATAAAAGGGATACGGGCGAAACCCTATACGATCTCTCTATACCGATATATATCAGGGATCAGCATTGGGGTTGCGTGCGTGTCGGCTATAACTAAACTTATCTATTTTTGCACTACTTTCCTTAAGAAGGATTGTTTAAAAAGATAAGCATCATTCCCAGGAAGCCTGTGCGAGAATGGGGCAGAAAACATTTGGCACCTGTTGGCCGGCTTGACGTTTTCAGGAACTAGCGGAGGCGCAATATAAACGGGAACGAGCCATTGGATCCTTGCATACTTTCATCCCGTTTTCAATGAGCTGCACCGGCAATATCAGTAGCATATTTGTATTGTCATCGTGACGTCCAGTCAATGTTTTTTTGACGTGCATTTGTCCCCGTACTGCGTATGGCGAGATCAAGGAAAATATCAAGGAAAATATCAAGGCTCCTTGTTATTGTCTGCACAAAGACTGCAGTGGCATCAGACTGGTTCATCACACAGGCTATCGCCGGAACTTGTCCAGCCAAGTGATTTGGAAAAGAACGATCAAAAAACAAGTGGTCGGTAGCAATTTACGCTTCTTATGTTACCAATTTGTGTTGTACTGTGATATAAAATCAGCAATAAACGATAGATATGGAAGGACCTCTTGAATAACCGTCGCATCCTCAAGATTCTAGTTCTGATCCTGATTTTTATCCTGGGTATTAAATTATTATTCAACTATAGATATTATGATTACGTTGTATATTATAATCAAAAAATCATTGCCTTCATAGAATCTTTCCATCCATACGATAGTATTGCTTTCATTGTTATTCAAATATTCCAGGTGCTGGTTGCAGGTGCAATACCTGCCGAAATATCAGGATTCGTTGGTGGCTATCTCTATGGCTCCATATTGGGGACAATATATTCCACAATCGGTCTTAGTATCGGTTCGTGGTTGGCCTTCCTTCTCTCGCGCAGGTACGGACTACCATTCGTAACACGAGTGGTAAATCCCTCAATTATGGATAAATACGATCACTTCATAGGAGCTAGGGGTCCTTTTGTTTCCTTTATCCTTTTCCTGATTCCCGGTTTCCCTAAAGCTGCACTCTGTTACATATTAGGATTAAGCCAGATGAATATCTGGACGTTCATAGGCGTTTCGACCGTTGGCAGGTTATTTGGAACTATTTTGCTTTCCTTGACTGGTGATAGCGTTAGAACCATGCGGATCGTACTTATCTTTATAATTCTGGTAATCGTAGCTATCATTTATTTACTGGTTTACTTCTATCGGCACCGATTACTTGGAATGACGAGAAAAGAATAGGGAAATTGAAAGTTTCTTCTATCATTAATTTGCACCGACATTTACTCACATAACAACTGATAATCGATTTTAATTTGACACGTTTTATTAGACATTCGCTGAAAATTATCTTGGGAGTTGGGGTTTTTTTATGCATTATTTTTTTCTTTACAATTCCAACACAGGCCTTTGAAGTTCCCTCTTCTCAAAAAAATATTAAAATATTTTTTGAAACCCTTGAAGGAAGGTGCACTGAATATGGGTGGAAGGACGTCAGGCCCCGACAGATAAAATGGGAGTTCCACAGGATAACACGGAATAAATACCCTCTTGTATTTACACAGCTTGGGCACTCAAAAAACAACTGCACACTTCTCCTCGGCAGTGTGCATGGCGATGAACTGCCGACAGTGTATCTGCTCTTAAAGCTTGCCCATTACATCAAAGAGAATCCTATGCTATTCCAGGACAAATGCATTGTCATCGCTCCTCTGGTGAATCCGGACGGGTTTTTTTCAAAGCCTCCCAAACGCGTCAATGCAACCGGAATTGATATAAACAGGAATTTCCCCACCAAAGATTGGAATGCTGAAGCACTGCACCAGTGGAAACATAAATATGGCGGTAACAGACGCTATTATCCAGGGAAGATGCCCGGTTCTGAGCAGGAAACGCAATTTCAGATTGCGCTGATTAAACGGTTCAGTCCTAAAAAAATATTATCTGTACATTCACCACTCGGCTTTTATGATTTCGATGGACCGTCCTCTGAACTTGATTCGCTTGAGAAATGGCTTGATGCAATAAGCAGGGAGACGAAGCATCCCTGGAAAAAATTCGGGTACTTCCCAGGGTCACTCGGAAATTATGCGGGACATGAACGGAACATCTTCACGCTGACCCTTGAGCTTCCTTCATCCGACCCGGGTAAAGGAGATGAATTTTTCCTTCAATTTCAACCTGCGTTTCTGAAGTTTCTGAATTTATCCATCTATGAATAAAATATCGGTTCCAGCGGTTTATCTTATTCAGATAAAACAAAATTCCTGGATTTCTATTTTATGATATATTGCTTCAGCTCTTTCTGAATCTGCTCCGCCTTGATCGTATCACCAAGAGACTCATAACATCTGTGAAGCATCGTAAGCGACATATTGTGATAGCCAAGAATGTCTGCTCGTGGAGTTTCACCGGAGCCTGCCCCCATGTTTAGCACATACTCGAAATAACGCACTGCATTTGTGAATTCTTTTTTCGAAAAATATAACATCCCAATTTCAAAGCCGAGCCTTACGTCTTTTGGATCAATTGAGAATGCCCTTTCATAAGCCTCGATAGAATTGTCAATATCATTTCTTTCCTTATCATATTCACCTGCATATCTATCAATGATGGCTTTTTCCTTATATGCTTTTCCAAAAGAGGTCCAACCCCTAATATTCGTCTTATCGATGAAAACAATTTTCTTGGACATGCGCACGGCTTCGTCAAAGTAATAAGACGAGAAATACGAGGACTCCCGCACAAGCATCAGCTCAACCAAAAAAGGCTTCAAGAGAAATAAGAGAACTGCAACAATAAAAACGCTCAACAGCCATCTTATGGCAAGCGAAATTGGGCGATGATCATGACCATATTCATATACGAATTCATTTGGACTCGATTCTTGTTCCATAGCATCTACGCAAGTGCAATCAGTGACAACCCGAGAACGATCAAGATGTTTCCGGCGATGAAACTCATACCCTTTTCAATGCGTGCAGCTCTTGATATCAGATATTTAAACATACTCGCAGAAAACCCTAATACCAGAACCGGAATACTCTGGCCTATCGCAAAACTGATAAATACCGACCCGGAATATAGCCATGACTCTTTCATAACCACTAAGCTTCCAATGACAAGAAGCGCAGCCCCGCAAGCGGGACATGCAGGCGTCTCCAGAAACGCAAACATCACTCCTAATATAAATGCTGAATGGTTTGTCGTTGTACGTTTTATGACTGTCTGGCAATAATTATGAAACCAGCCTTGCTTTATGGGAATTAGACCCGCAAAGATAATCCCCAAGATCAGTAACACAATACCAAGAGTAAAATAAAGATAATGACTTACCCTGAGAAGTTTACCAGTTAAGTTGGAAACGACACTAAGAGCAAATCCCATAAGGGTATAAACGGCAATAATGCCGCATGTAAATAAAACAGACAGAAGAACGCTTCTCCTTCTTGATACCCCCGCCGCAGTCACATATCCCCATATTACGGGAAGCCTCATGATTGTGCATGAACTTAAGGATGCTAATATGCCTACAAAAGCTATCCCTGCTAAAACTACCGGCAGTGAATGATTAATCAATAATAGATTTTGAATAAGAAAATCCATACTGGATAAGATTTGAGTTGACTTGACCGGTTTCTCCCCTAAGGGGGCTTAGCTTTACGTTTACCTTCTACCGTATTTATTCCCAGCCGTGCCACAATATTTTATTCTATATCAGATTATTTCTGCCATTGCATCTCAATTACCATTTGAAAGATTATAAGCTTTTTGAATCTGATCGTGTAAATGAGAGGAAGGTGTTCACAAGTTCGTGAAACAGAAAAACGAGTCATATTTTTATTACGCTTTTATCTCGTATTCAACGGACCGACGCGTTGAGCTAATAGCTCACTTTGTATTGTGCGCCGTGTAAAACGTATGACTAGTCGGTTAAAGTCCGACCGTGGGAGTTCGGCGGTTCGCCCACGTAGCTTGAGAG
>DASPQI010000447.1:0-15996 GCA_035625045.1 Syntrophales bacterium
TGTCGGGGGTTACGAAAATCATCCGCAGCGCCCTGTCCAAACCTCCGGGAATGAAGACATTGCTGTGGGTGAAAATGGAGCTCTCGTTCAGGGCTACTTCAAATATCAGAACAGCCAGGGGCGGTGCGCCGAGGATGATAATTGCGGCCATCTTGATAAACATGGAAAGAATCATTTCTACGGGATGGAAGCGCACCCCTGTGGTCAGGTCAATATCCATGTCTGTATGATGGATCATGTGCAAACGCCAGAACACCGGGACTGTATGAAACGCGACATGCTGAAGATAGATGGCGCAATCGAGTGCGATGGCGCCGATGATAACAGCAGACCACGGCGGGAGATGATAATTGTTAAGCACTCCCCACCCCCTGTCGACGGCAATGAAGGCTGATGTTATCGGGAGGATGGGGAAGAGTCCCCTGATGAGAGCCGTGTTTAACGCTTGGAGGGAGAGATTGTTAACCCAACGCAGTGACTTCGGGGTGGTCAGGATGCGTCGCGGCGCGAGAAGCTCGTAAACGGCCATTGCCGCGAATATCGCAACAAAACATCCGATCCTGATTGGAATTTCATAACCAATTATGTCGACAGGCAATCTTTCCACGGGATTTAAATTCTATCTCCATCATACAGCATGACAGTTTCAAACTGATGCCTATATTAGTTGAAAGAGAAGAATAATAAAACAGAAAAAAAGGAAATTAATCTTTTTGGCAAATAGCCCCTCACTGCGGATGTATGTCACCCAGTTACACGCGCCATCATTACCAAAGATCGATTGATTAAAAAATTTCATTATGGTATCTTTCAAGGAATATTAATATTTTACAAATGCAGAATAAAATTGTGATACATCGTGAAAATTGTCGATAGTTTAATAAGCAAACTTTTTAAGATAAACTTGCAGAGCCGCCTTGTCGTGGGGTTTTTGATAGCTACATTTCTTACCGGTTTTGTGGCGACAGTTGTAGGGATATGGACGATCAACAAAAGTACGATCGATGAGGTACAAAACAGAGTCCGACAGGACATCAACACGGCAAAACTAATCTATAATCAAACCCTGGAAAAAATAGCTTCCCAGATTCAATTTGCGGCGGAAGTGGTAGATCTACACGTAACGATACCCAACCATGATTTCGCCAAAATAGAAAACTTAAAAGGGTTAATCCGCAATGAGCACAGAGCTCAGGCGCAGGACAATGGGGTATTCCTTGATTTGATCACGGTGGTGGATACCCGCGGGAATGTCCTGTACAGGGCAGCGAACCCGTTAGTCAAGGGAGACAATATGCTCTGGTCCCCGGTCATAAAGACCTGTCTTGAAAAAAAATCGCCGCAGTCTTCTACAGAACTCATCTCCATAAAAAAAATCCTCCGTGAGAATCCGGGCCTTGCCAACCGGGTCAAAATGGAAATTGTAAAAACACCTCTCTCCTTCGAATCCAGCGAGAAAGAACTTTCTGGCGGTATGGTCATGATGGCCGCTTATCCCATCATCGATGCGAAAAAGAATCTAATCGGAGCTATAGCGGGAGGTGTCCTCCTGAATAAAGACAATACCATCGTGGACAAGGTAAAAGAAACCGTATACCAGGGGGAAAAGTATAAAGGCCGTGAAATGGGTGTGGCAACCCTGTTTCAGGGTGGTGTAAGAATAGCCACCAATGTCATGACAAAAGATAATAAGAGGGCTATTGGCACAACCTTATCAAAGGAAGTATATGACAGGGTTATAGTGGAAGGTAAGGACTGGGTCGGCAGGGCCTTTGTTGTGGATGACTGGTATATAACCACCTACACACCGATCTACGATATGAACAAAAACCTCATAGGCATCCTCTATGTGGGTCTGCTGGATGCAAAATACAGGGACATAAAGTGGGATACCATATGGATAAACATGGGTATAACAGGTTTAGGCATGGTTATAGCGTTTATCATTTCATTTCGCCTGGGGAACACCATTATAACAAGGATACGGATGTTGAAAGGGGCTGCGGAAGCAGTAGCTGCGGGCAACCTGGACTACAAACTGTCCCCTGATAAAATCTCCGGGTTTGACATGCTGGATGATGCATTCAATTATATGTCCAGATCCCTGAAGGACCGCGACGAAAAGTTACACAAGGCGCACCAGCAGCTGGCAAGGTCGGAAAAACTAACTGCCCTCGGTGAAATGGCAGCGGGTGTAGCTCACGAGATTAACAATCCATTGGGAGGGGTACTTCTTTACAGCAACCTTGTCCTCGAAGATATTCCTGAAAATTCTCCGGCACGGGAAAATATGCAGAAGATTATCTACCAGACGAACAGGTGCAAAGGAATCGTCCAGAACCTGCTTGACTTTGCCAGAGCGCCTACAGGAGAAATGCTTCCCCTCAACATAAATACGGTCATCAAGACCTCCCTCAACCTGGTTAAGGACCAATCTATGTTCCACGGCATAGAAATAGACTCTAAACTTGCTGAAAATCTCCCTGAAGTAATCGGTGACAGGGCGAGGCTGGAGGATGTATTCCTGAATCTGTTTATTAATGCCGCCGATGCCATGAAGGGCAAAGGTAAGCTCTCGATATCCACCGCGTTAAGCTCCAATAATTCAGTGAAGATTTTGGTTTCAGATACGGGGAAAGGAATCGATGAGGAACACCTTCCCCATATATTCGAGCCTTTTTTCACAACAAAAGAACCCGGCAAAGGGACGGGTCTAGGCCTTGCCATTACTTATGGAATCATAAGAAAACACAATGGCTTTATTGATGTGGAAAGCAAACCTGAAAAGGGAACAACTTTCGTTATCTTCCTGCCCGCGTATACGGGCAAATATGGCGGTGTGGATGAGGATGTTTTCTACAGTTGATTTTATTATCTTTGAAAAAAATGGAATAGGCAGTGAGTACAAAAAATAATAAGATACTCATCATCGATGACGAGGAATCCATACGGGACGGATGTACACAGGTCCTGTCGCGAAAAGGTTATTACGTCGAAAGTACCGGAGATGCGCGACAGGGTCTTGAGATGGCCCTCACGAATATCTATGACATCATTCTGCTGGATATCCGGATGCCTAAAATGGATGGATTGGAAATTCTCAGGGAGATTAAAGTAGATAAAAACATCTCTGCAAAAGTTATTATTATCACCGGGTATGGCAGCATACCTATGGCTGTTGAGGCCATGAGAAACGGCGCCTTTAATTTTCTCACAAAGCCTTACTCAGCGCCTGATCTCAGAGAAGCGGTTGAAGAAGCCCTAAAAAAGTGTGACGTCAACTCCACAGAAAAGGAATTTTCCGTACTGATCGGCGCCAGCGACTATATGAAAGAACTCAAAGGTTCCATCAGCCGTATAGCGCAGACCGACAGCACCGTTCTCATTACAGGGGAGAGCGGCACAGGAAAAGAACTTGTGGCACGTACCATCCACAATCTCAGCAGAAGGTGTGATCAACCCTTTATTCCTGTGGATTGTTCTTCACTGGTTGAGACCCTTATGGAGAGTGAACTGTTCGGACATGTCAAAGGGGCATTTAGCGGAGCCACCGAATCACGCGAGGGCCGTTTCCAGATGGCCGATAAGGGGACGCTGTTTCTTGATGAGATTTCGAACATCAACCTCAACATTCAGGCCAAGTTGCTGCGGGTAATCCAGGAGCAGGAGGTCCCCAAGGTTGGCAGATCATCACCGGAGAAGATAGATGTCAGGCTCATCGCGGCAACAAATAAGGATGTACGGTCGGAAATTGATGCGGGGAGGTTCAGGGAGGATTTGTTCTACAGAATTTCCGTTGTGCCTCTCCATATAAAACCATTGAGAGAACACAAAACCGACATCTTGCCCATTGGCCAGCACTACCTTGACATATTTGTAGAGAAGTACGAAAGCAAGGTGCGACGCTTCTCCGAAGAGGCAATGAAATCACTCGTGTCTTACAGATGGCCCGGTAATGTGAGGGAGCTGAAGAACACCATAGAGCGTCTCTGTGTGCTTTGCGATCATGAAGTTGTCGATCTGTCCGATATATTTTACTATGGACAAAACGATCATGTTAAGGCCCCTGTCGTTGATTCTTCCACGGGCAGGATGACCCTGATAGATGTGGAAAAAGAACATATAGTAAAAGCCCTGAATCACTTCCACTTCCAGATCAACAAGACGGCTAAATTCCTCGGTATCGACAGAAAAACCCTGAGGATAAAGATGCGTAATTACGGAATAAAAATAGAGCGTCAGTAAAAAATCAGCACCTTCAGGGGGTCATCTGCCTCACAGAGGGGGAGTTTTACCCCTCAAATTTCTTTTTCTTTCCTGCCTTCTATATTTTATCCATAAAAATCAATATATTACAGTTTGGCATCATCCTTGCTCGTATAAGATTATAAAAATCAAAATTGGAGGTGACGACCATGTCGACAAAGAAAAAAGTTCTCTTAATAGATGATGACAAAGATTTCCTGTATGCAACCAAACTTATTCTTGAAAAGGGTGGGTATGAGGTTTTTCTGGCAGAAGACGGGAGGCGAGGCGTTGAGATGTGGAAGTCGGTATCTCCTGACCTTGCCATCATTGATATGATGATGGAGACGTGGGGTGAGGGATTTGAAGTATTGAAAAAGATCCGCGCCACGGATACCGGGAAGGAAACACCGCTCTTCATGCTGAGTGCCGTCGACCTGCAGGGTCCATACCAGTCATTTGAACCGCCTCCGGAGTTTCCGAAGGTGAACAAGGTTTTGCACAAACCTGTGAAGGCCGATGATCTCCTCGGATATATTGCCAGTGCACTAAGTAAATAGCCGGTATGATGAAGGCTCAAAGACCGCTTATTTTGATCATTGATGATGAGGAATCCCTGCGGGACGGATGCAGGCAGGCATTAGAAAAGTCCGGATATGCCGTACTAACCGCGGGGGAGGGGAGCGAGGGCATCAGGATCGCACGGGAGAAGACACCGGAGATAGCCTTTATCGATCTCAAAATGCCAGGTATATCGGGCATGGAAATCATTGAGATCCTTTCTAAAGATATACCTGACATTGTCCTCATTATGATTACCGGCTATGCAACCATAGTATCCGCCGTAGAAGCGATACAGAAAGGGGCCTACGATTACCTCCCCAAACCCTTCAGTCCTGACCAGTTAAGGACTGTCGCCAGGAGAGGACTTGATCATCGTGACCTCAAAATTGAAACAAGGAGATTAAGGGAAGAAAAGGAGCGGATGGAGAGGAACTTTATCACTTTTGTGAGCCACGAAATGCGTTCCCCCCTCGTCGTTATCCGACAATACATAGAGTCACTTAAAACAATCGCGGGTGACCGCTTTGATAAAGAAGTTACAGATATCATCAGTAGGTGCGGCAGACGCATCCAGAGACTGGAGGAGCTTATTGAACACTGGCTCGATTTAAGCAAAATAGAAAACGGTACCTTTGCACAAAAGAAAGAGGCATTGTGGTTATGTCGTATTGCCGCAGGAATTGCCGATGAAATGGCACCGGCGTGCATGAATAAGGGGATTTCACTGGAAATAAATGTTCCGGAAGATTTACCTGAAATTATCGGAGATGAAGAAAGTCTGATGCGTGTATTCACAAATATCATCGGCAATGGCATAAAATACACTCCTGAAGGCGGCAAAATTTCATTCTCGGCCGGATGTGACGATTGCTATGTCTCCGTGAACATTTCAGATACAGGCATCGGCATTCCTCAAGATAAACTTCCCTTCATCTTTGAGCCGTTTTTCAGAGTGAGAGGGAAGGAAGAGCGGGAAAAAGGTTCCGGCCTTGGTCTCACCTTCTGCAAAAAAATCATGACTTCCCACGGTGGGGAAATAGAGGCCTCATCGAAGGAAGGGGAGGGAACAACATTTGTGCTAAAATTCCCCACTCAATCGTCTTATGCAGGGACATATTCTCGGCGCCCTTCTTAGACGAGAGTCATGTAAAGTTTAACTCCCTTTTTATAAGGTGATTGATGGATTCTTCAAAGAAGTAAGCAAGAAATAAGATCTACAGTTGTTACTGAAGTTACATGAGTCTTTTATATGAAGTACGACGACGAAAAGTTTTACGAGTTTCACGAAAATGATGCTCCTGATAGGTGTTTTATTTGCAGCAAAGATACAGCGGGATTGCTGATCTTTCGACAAATCAAAAGCATGCTGCTTGTACACCTGTGCCGGGATTGCATATATGAAAATGTCGCGGACTATCTCCTAGATAACACAAGGCCCTGGCTCAGTGAAAAAGAAAGTACCAATAAATAGAAGAGCCTTAAGTTAGTCTCATCTGCGTTTTTTAAATCAACTTATCTTCTTTCCATTCCCAAATTACTAGTTTTTTCTAGCATGTCCCAGTATATAAAACGATTTTATCCGGGATCTGGTTGCTCTTGTTGATGGAGAGACGAATGGATATGTGTCTGAAAGCAGGGCCGAATTCTTCAGTAGAATGGACATGCTTTGCTAAGAGGGATAAGAAGTCTCTTCTGCTTCAAAAAAAATGAGCTACTTCTCTATTACACGCAAATCAATGTTACTTACGAAAGGTAACTTTTGATCATCTTAAAATTTTGTTTTTAAATCAAAATGAAATACAATATTCGGAGATGTGTGGACAATCAAATCTTCGGAAACCCCTATATCGAAGGTTGTCTGTTTGGAAAATGACAAAGTTCCTCCGATCAATAGCTGCAATGCCTCGGCATTTAATTCTCGCAGTTGGCTGTCCTTGTAGAAAGGGGTGTGGGCGTCCAGTTGAACCTTGAAAGCGATCCAGGAAAGAGGGCTCCAGCCTGCTCCCATGCTTCCAAATCCGACCAGATTGTGTTGCTGTTCCTCGATCACCTTTCCATCGGTCATTGCCAGTATGCCCGCGCTGCCAAAGATAGTCCAATGACCGGCTCCAAGCTTGTGATCACTGCCGGCAGTAAGCCAAATAGCGAAGTCCGTACCCCCGCTGCCGTGAAGTTGTCCGCTATCGCCCGTAGGCAGTTTGAAGCTGGTCCTTAAAGCTACCGCGTTTGGATATTCCTTCCCGTCATTATACATTTGAAAGCCTACAAACAGGCTGACATCACCCAGGCCGCTGCTTGCGCTGTCAATTTTCAACTTTTCAACGCCATCACGGGTATAAAGGTAAAGCAAGCGGTTGCGGGGAGCCTGATCACGGCCTCCCTGTGGAAAGCCGAAGAAATCGTGATAGTTGATAATGAAGCCGTCAAGAAAGCCGCCGCCGTGAATTACATAGGGTATTTCAATTCCGCATTCTATCCCATTTGTCAATCCATATCGGCCATTCAGGATAAAGCGGGCAGTTCCCCGTCAAGTACAATGTGTTCCCCCGCGTTTGCATTATCCACGTAATTGCTGGCGTAATCCAGCATTACATGAAATTCTTTCTGGCCTGGAGAAAGGAGAATTGCATTTCCTGCGGCAGGTAGACCGTAAACCTGGATAATGGGACTCTGATTCTTCGTATTGAAAGGCGTTATTTCAAGGGCATGAAGGGAAGGAGCGGTTATGCAGATCGATGCGAAGATAAAATAACCCAAGAAAATAATGCATTGCCGGTTTAGCGTTTGCTGAAAAAAATGTCAATTTGTCAAGACCCACTTTTTTTGATTGGCGAGTATGGGAAAAAGTTGGCAGCCTGTCAAGGGAAAATGGTTATAAGTTATAATAATCTTAATATTTTTTATCTATATGTTCCAGATACCGATTGAGGTTACTGCTGGATAAAATTTTTGTAAGAAATCAGTTGACAAAATGAATCATTTTTTGGTAGGGAAAATAACCCTGTAATTAATAGGGAAATTCGAAAACCGGATGAGCCGGGCGCGAGAGAATTCTAATCTCGACCACAAGCAGTATGTATCACTGCACGCATGACCTTATTGCGATACCATTGGTTGCTTTAAAAAACCGAAAAATCACGGGATAAAGAACTATGTCCATCTTTCCCCGTGATTGTGATGAATGTTACCAGCCTGAGGAGAATTTCAGTTTTTGCACGAACAGATGCATGTTGCATACTTGTCCTGAATGCACTTTTCTTTTACAACTTTATGGCACTGGTTGCGGAAATGTCCGCGTGTACTATCTATGCCGTCCATGTTATGAGAGACGCATTGCAAGGGGCTTTGTTGAGCCCTAGGAAGGAGGTGTGAGTAATTTTTAATAAATTGTTGGTATTACTAACTTTATCTTTATTAACTTAAAAAGGAGGATCAAATGGATCTCGACAAAAGGATGACGCTAAAAGATGCAGTAGCAAAGTTCATCCATGATGGCGATACAGTATACTATGGGGGCTTCCAGATCATGGTCCCCATGGCTTTGACTCACGAAATCATCAGACAGAAGAAAAGACACCTGACCACGATCGAATCCTCGACGGACGTCGGTGGTCTGGATATCATGGTGGGTGCCGGCTGCGTAACGGAAATCCACTCGGCCTGGATCATGAACTGGTATGTGAAGGCGCCCTATGCCATCCGCCGGGCATTCAACAAAGGTCACCTCAAGAGGTATGATATCTCCAACTTCGGCGCTACCACGGCCATGATGGCAGGATTCATGGGAGTTCCGTTCATGCCCATCCTGGGGAATATCGGGACGGATATGATCAAAAACAATATCATGGACCTGAGGATAATAGAAGATCCTTTTACCGGCAGGCAGACAACCGTTGTACGCGCGTGGCGGGCCGACGTGGCGATCATCCACGCACAGAAGGTCGACCGCCTAGGTAATGTGATCTCTTATGGAACGCGCGGCGTCACCGACGAGTTCGGCGCCAATGGGGCAAAGAGAGGCGTCATCGTTACAGCTGAAGAAATCGTGGAGCCGGAGGTAACCAGAACTGATCCGGACCGCGTGATTGTTCCCTACTTCAAGACACTGGCCGTTGTCCACTGCCCGTGGGGTGCCCATCCCTCGGCCTGCCGCGGCTACTACGGCCTGGACATCCGCTTCAGCCAGTATCAGGGCAGATATGAGCGGCACGAAGAACTCCTGCCTCACTTCCTCGATGAATGGGTCTACGGCTGCGCCGACCATGCCGCGTATATCGAGAAATATAAATCGAAATTCGGCCAGGCCGGCCTGGACCGTCTGAAACCCAAGCTTGGCTATACGCCAAGCCCGAAACTGGGTGTCGATTACGGTTACCATGACCCGGCATGCTGGAAGGGTGTGCCCATGTACACCGATGACCGGCTGAAGGCCTTTGAAGAGGCACTTGCCGCTAAGAAAGGGGGAAAGTAAACATGACTGCTGCTGCTAATTATAAACTGACAGAACTTATGACAATCCGCTGTGCCAAAGAGATTGAGGACGGAGAGGTTGTCTTCGTCGGAGTAGGACTGCCGCTTGTTGTGGCCGCCTACGCCTTTGCCACGCATGCCCCCAACATGATTATGTTAACCGAGGGCGGCGCCATCCGGGCGACACCTCCTGAAGCCCTTGCTATTACCGTGGATGACCCGGCTGCTTTTACCGGAGGCGATGCGACGTTCGGAATGCTCGCCACCATGGCCGCATTGCAGCGCGGTGAGGTCGATGTGGCCTTCATCGGCGGCGCCCAGATCGACAAATTTGGTAACATCAACTCGACGGGCGTCGGCGACTGGTCTAAGAAGGAAAGCTTCACCTACTTTGCCGGAAGCGGCGGCGCGAACGATATGGCGACTTCAGGCAAGAGGGTCCTTGCCATCCTGCCCCAGGATGCAAAAAAGTTCGTCGAGAAAGTGGATTACATAACCACCCCCGGCTTCATTGATGGCCCAGGGGCCCGCAAGAGGCTCGGTATGATCGGTGGGGGACCGTCATGCGTGGTCAGCACCATGGGTGTCTACTTGTTCGATATAATAACCAAGGAGATGTACCTGTCCGAGTATTTCCCCGGCCAGTCCGTGGATAAGATAAAGGCCAACTGCGCCTGGGATCTCAAGGTATCGCCCAATGTGATAGAAACCGCTGTGCCGACCGAGGCAGAGCTTAAGGTCCTCAGAGGCATTGACCCGACTGGTTTCTACCTTGGGTAGTTGTAAAGAAAAAATAAACTTACGCTAACTAAGAGGGCGGTGTTCTTTATACACCGCTCTCTTTTAGGGAATTTACCTGATAGCATCTGATTGAGGTCCTCACAAGGAGGCCTGGTCTATCAAGTCCTATATCCAGTACATTTGTGGCGTAGTTAGAACTGCGAATGCGTACCTGCTGACGAGGTTAATCGACAGTCAGGAGGTATTGTGCTTGCGCGAAGCAGGGTTTGCCGGATGATTTTTCAGGAGTTCATTTTCAGCGGCAACTATTCCATTACCAAAAGGGCTTATTTGACATCGTGCGACAAAAAATCATAGCGGCGAACTCAAATACCGATAGACGCAATAAAATGCAGGAAAGATATCTGAAATACCGGCATTATTATGCGGGTATCGATATTTCCGGTTTTGGTGGGTATGGAAAAGCCGTGTATACACCTCTTCTTCCGGTGTTTGATCAGTGGTTTGAAATGAAGGCATTGGTAGATATTCCCCCCAATATCACTTTTCTGGAAGATAGAAGATATCTTATTGGCCATCCTGATTACAGGGTAGAAAGAGGGGGAGCGATCAGCTTTCACATAAAAGTGATGGCCCTGAGCATGATCGGGCTTATTTTGAATCACAACCGGGATGCGATTTCGAGGCAGCTGCTGCAGGCTATAATCTTTGATATTTCCCGGTATACCAAGTCCTATGATTATTCTGAATGCGTTTGTTTTTCAATCACCATCAGAATGTTTATAGATATGTTAAAGGAAGAATTTTCTCATTTCGGAAGCCAGGTGACGGATTTGTCTGTTCGTGATTTCGCCAATGAGGAAACGTTAAACCCCGAGCCGCAGCCAGTTATCAGCATCCTGTAACATATACCAGACCCAAACGATTTCAGTACAAAGTGACGCCCCCCTTTTTTGTAAAATCTTCAAATTTTCGATGAGAGGGTGGAGACTGCCTCAATGGTCCTAGGTGACGATTTCGAAACCCGCATCGACTTCGTTTATCTTACAAATTAAGTGATACAAGGAGAATTGGTCGCGGACATTGCCGGTAAGGCGGAGGTTATGTCGGTGATGATATAGGATATGATGCCGGGAAGCTTTTCGCTTAGTGCAGGGGAAATGCTTTCGCTGAAGGCTACTTCATCGCCTATTTCAATCCCGTAGACGGCGGCGAGGCGCGGCATAGGCAAGCCGCAGCGCACGCCTAATTCCATCAGTTCGAAGATGTCCAAACCATGAGAGGAGAAAAGATGAAGCGTGCCATACCTGTCGTACTCGGATATCTTCTTTAACTCCCCAATTTTACCGCTCGTTGTAGTCATTGCATCGACTATAAAAAGCTTATCATACCCGATAATCAGATCAAAGAGGGATAGGCCGATCATGGCGCTTACCGCCACATCCGCACAGGGGATTTTACCTTCAAGCATCTCGGCAATAAACAGCCCCACCCCGTCATCCGACAGGATGGGGTTGCCCATGCCGAGGATAAGGGTCTTCATCTCTTTCCTCCGTCAGCGGTTGATCTCCCTGATCACTCTGCCTTCATGATCCCGGATTTTTACTTCCAGGGACATGGTCCCGGGAAGAGAATGAGTCGCGCAGGAGAGACAGGGATCATACGCCCTGAAAGCCATTTCCACCATATTCAGGAATCCCTCTTTCACCTCCGGGCCATGAACGAATTCCTGGGCGGCCTTCTTCACCGACAGGCAGATGGGCGCGGAGTTGTTCTGCGTGGCGACGATAAGGTTGACCTTCGTAAGAACGCCGTTATCGTCGGTTTCGTAATGGTGGAAGAGCGTTCCACGGGGCGCTTCCACGCATCCTACGCCCTTGTTTTTCAGCTTGAGGTTCATGTTTCGGATGTCTTTACTGGTAAGCCGCGGGTCGTCCGCGATGATTACATTTTGTTCCGCCGCCTGGAGTGCGCATATGAGCCGTGCCCAGTGGGTGGCGAGCGTGTGGTGGGCAGGTTTGCCTCCCAGGGTATCAAACATGATTTCCGCTTCCTTCTGCGCCAGCGGCGTCTGCATGGCATCGGCTACGTTCAACCTTGCCAGCGGGGCGACGCGGTAGAGCGACGTGCCGTCGCCTTCCTTCAGCCCGTGCCAGCCAAGTTGCCGCAGGTGATTGAGCCTGATGTATGTCCACGGCTCCACCCATTCGCCGATATACCGGTCATAGTCCCTGGGGTCGAACCTTACATATTCTTTACCGTTGGGATCAATGACCTTTACAGTTCCGTCATAGAATGTAACGCGGTTGTTTTCATCCACGAGCGCCATGTAATATGTCTTCAGTTTATAGGCGTCATTCAAGATCAAATCCACGTATGACTTATTAGTCAGGACGATATCCTTAAAAAGCTGGATGGCGAACTTGGCGAAGTCGAGAGAGAATACCGCGGTGTCCTTCACCCACTTGCGGTCCTGTTCGGTAAATCCCCGCGGCACGCCGCCGGGCAGCCCACCTTCCGGGTGCGGCGCTTTGGTGAAGATGTGCCGTATGATGTCCCGGTTTCTTTTTCTGACCTCGATGACCTTAAGACCTATCTCCTTGCCTACCTTGCCGATGACGCCTAGGATGTTTCGCTCCTTGGGATCGGCGTCCGGGCCGATCACGAAATCGGGCGCGGCCAGGAAGAAGAAGTGGATGTAATGGTCCTCGATATAGAAGGCGTTAAATTCAAGTTCTCTGATCAGACGGGCCGCGGGTGTGGGTTCGACGCTGTAAAGGTCATCGAGGGCCTTGGTGGCGGCCATATGGTGCGCTGATGGGCATACGCCGCAAATGTTCGGTACGATTCTCGGCATCTCCTCCGCGGGTCTACCGAGACAGAAGCGCTCAAAACCACGCAGCTCAGCTACCTGCCAATAGGCGTCCTTTACGTTACCCTTCTCGTCGAGAAGCAATTCTATCTTGCCATGACCTTCCAGCCTGGTTATCGGGTCTATTGAAATTTTTCGTGCCATAATTAGCTCTCCTTCTTTTTTTTGCGTTTCAGCGATGCGGACGGGAGACTGAAGCGGTAACAGTAGCCCGCGAGATCGGCAATTTCGTCAACGGCCTTCTTTGAATCATCCTCACTTTCCGCGCTGATGAGCGAAGCTAACCCTGAGATGAACTTTGCGCCTGCGTCATCCACACCGTCAACCGGACCGAAGCAGCCCCGGCAGGGGACATTAGTCCTGATGCAGGTTTCGCCGCAGCCGGAGCGGATTGCAGGCCCGATGCAGAGAATTCCCTGGGCGAGGAAACACAGATCATCCTTTGCCTCCACTTCGTGTATCCTCTTAAACTCCGAGATTTCTATCTTCTGCGGCTTGGATTGATTCCGCGGGCATGCGTCACACAGAGGCTTGCTCGGTGCGAGCGTGGCGCCTCTGGGCGGCAGCTTGTCTTCCAGGACGGCAAAGACTGCGCTTGCGATGAGTTCTGCCGGCGGCGGGCATCCCGGCAGGTAATAGTCCACATTGATGATATCGTCGAGCGGATGTACCCGCTCAAAAAATTCCGGTAAGGTAAGTTTGTTTCCGTTGACCCTGGTTTCGGTCTGCGGCCTGGTCTTGTTCGGATTTACCACCGTCGGCGCGTCCTGATAGACCCAGTTGAAAATGTCTTCTTTCGACCTGAAATTCGCCAGTCCTGCTGTGCCTCCAAAGCAGGCGCAGGCTCCGAAAGCGAGCACAAGCTGTGATTTTTCCCGGAGCAGCTTAGCCATCTCTTCCTGTTCGGAATTTCGCACGGACCCGTGCAGTATGGCGAGAGTTATCTCCCCCTTTTTCATCTTCCGGATACTCTCATACTTGAAGTCCAGTGCGACCGGCCAGAGCACGATGTCCACAGCATCGGCGACTGTAAGAATCGCTTCGTTCAGATCGACAATGGCTTCATCGCACCCAGCGCAGGATGCCAGCCAGTAAATTGCTACCTTGGGTTTTTCTGCCATAATACCTCCTCCGTTGTTGGGCTATATTTTGATGCTGATGCATAAATCTCAAACCACAGGCGAAAGCGGCCCCAGACTTTTAATCTCCTTTTTCATCTCTTCGATCACGGCGGGAATACGCGCGCCTTCCGGGTCCATATTGAATTCAATCTTGAGACGTCCGGGATCGATGCCGAATTCCTTAAGCGCTTTGCGCAACAGGAGTACTCTCTTCCTGGCCTGATAATTGCCGGTCTGGAAATGGCATTCTTTATCCGGACAACCAAGAATAAGCACTCCGTCAGCGCCCTCCTTGAAGGCATTCATGATGTGTGTCGTGTCCACCTTTCCGCTGCACATTACAGGTATAAAGTTTTTCAACTTTTTGGCATACCCGTTGCCGTTTAAATAGCCCCACCCGAATTTACAGGAGAAGCACACCAGTTTGGGGGTGAACTCCTTCATATTATCCTCCTCATGCAATGTTTTTATTAATTTTATTAACCGTGAATATATTTATACCTCTACGATTATCATGTCACTGTATGCCTTCCGTGAGCAATTGCGGTTTGCATCCCTCCGGCATCCACTGGGCGACCAGTACCGGGTCCAATTGAAAGCCTGCGTCATCCGGGAAAGTGATAATTTCGTCTGGTCTTTGGTTCCGCATCTTTTTTGAAGCGTTTATAAAAACCGTCTGTCTGAACAAATCGTCTGTTCTGTTCTTTTTACGGGCCAGTTTTACTGGGGACCTGATTGCCCGGAGCCAATTCATCAACTGGCTTCGTCCTATATAAACACCATGTTTCTCTCTCAGATACTGCCTGACCAGGTTATTGTCCCAATGAAACTGCCTGTACCCTATGCTCATCGGCGATTGCATCAACACTTCCTTCAGATCAGCCGCAATTTTAGCAGTCAGCTTGCAGGGACGTCCGGGATGTTTATCCTCCAGTCCTTTCATGCCGTTTTTGTTTATCCGGTTTACAAGGTTATAAATACCTTGCCGGGACATTTTGCGCCTGCAACTCAGATGGTCAATCGGCACTTGGTCCATGACTCCCTGCAAGATAGCTATCCGCAATCCTATACGCTCAGGGCATCGTCGGGATAAATATTCATCCAGGGAATCATGCGTGATATCAGGATGCGTGATAGTAAGTTTAGATTTTCCCATATCTGTTACTCCGTCCTATTCTGAATTCTATAGCGACGCATATACGTCCGCGATTCGCTCTTCCATGTCAGAGCCGATCAGCTCTCTCGCGCCGGCGGGGCACGCTGATACGCACATGCCGCAGGCCTTGCATTTGAACGTGTCGGTGGCGGATAGCAGATGGCCGTTTACCGCCTTGAGGTAAGCCGCACCGTAATGGCAGGATGAGACGCATATCCCGCAGCCGCTGCAAAGGTGCTCGTGAATGACAACGGAAGGGAGGTCTTCTTGAATACCGATGGAAACGCACGCCTTGCATGAGACGCAGGGGCCGCAGCATAGACAGCGCCTGGCCTCCTTAATGGCTTCTTCAAGCGTGAATCCTTTCTCATAGAGCTGGAAGTGTAAGCGTTCATCAGCGGGTATCCATTCAACTTCCGGCTCATGCTTGTAATCTTCGTCTTTTAACTGTGGTATCTCAAATCCCTCAAATTCCCTCTTTCTTCCAGACCTTACATCCATACCCTTGAGGTAGCGTTCGATGGACTCGGCCGCTTCCTGGCCCTCGTGCATGGCGTCCACCATGAAGCCGACCCTTCGGACATCGCCGCCTATAAAGACCCAATCTTTCGTGGCGCTCTGAAGGGTGAGGGGGTCGACAGCCAGCCGGCCGTGTTCGTCCAGCAGTCCCTCTTTCTGGAGAAAGGCTCGATCCGGCCCCTGGCCAACGGTGATGATGAGTACATCGCCCTCTATAGTGATAGTATCATTGAGATCGAAGGATGGATTGAATCTTCCCTCCTCGTCGAAGACCCTGGTGCACTTCGGGGATGAGATACCGGTAAACT
>DASPQI010000448.1:0-17459 GCA_035625045.1 Syntrophales bacterium
CAAGCGTGGTCCCCCGTGTACCTTCCGGAAAAATGATGAGATTGAGTCCTTTCTCACACAAGGCCTTCCAACTCAAGGATGCCACACTTTCCATGATGATCTCATAGTAGCCGCTGATAAATTCGACAAACTGCTCCCCCATCGCGCTCATGGCTTCGGCGGCCGCCTTAGGATATTGTTCGATCTTTTCATACCGACCGTCAATCACATCTTTAATCGTTCTATAGAGGCTGCTGTCAGGTCTTGTCCTAAATTTTTTTTTGTAGAACTCTTCAATCAGATACTTCATGGACGGCACGGGGATCATATTGCAGAGATCGAGACCCTTCGCGAGCAAGGCATTCCTGTAATACTTCCCTTTCACCCACGCCGTGGTATATGGAAATTTCATGCTCCAGAGCTTATACTGGAAGGGCCAGTAGTTGAAGCGATCCGTGTGATTCATGGCGAAGATCACGTTTTCATTACGCGGAATGCGTTCGATATTTTCAATCTGAATATCCACCTTGGCAAAAATACGATAATTGGGGAATAATAACAGCGCGGCGATAATCCTTTGACATACCGGCTTGGATACCAGGTTGATCCTCTTTAGATAATCAAGATCAATCATTGTTTGTTCCTTTTTTCACGAAGCGCGACTCTCTTCGATGAGGCCTCTCACCCTTTCCAGTTCCTGCGGGGTATCGACCTCCACAGAGTCGTACAGTGTCTCAACAACCTTAATTCTATAACCATGCTCCATGGCCCTCAGTTGTTCGAGGGCTTCCATTTTCTCAAGAACGCCCTCCGGCAGTCGTGTAAAGGTTTCCAGGAAGGCGCTTCTATATGCATATATGCCGTGATGCTTGTAATATGATGCTTTGTTTCTCTTATCCCTAATGTATGGGATTGTTGCCCGGGAAAAATAGATGGCAAAATGGTTTTTGTCAAAGACAACCTTTACCGCGTTGGGATGTGTAATCTCTTCTTCCCTTATAATCTTATATATCAGGGTAGCCATGGGGATTGTCGGGTCATCTAACAGCGGCTTTGCCACCTCATCAATCTGCGAAGGTTCAAAAATAGGCTGATCACCCTGTATATTTACGACAACATCCGAATCACTGAGATCAAGTTTGGCCACAGCTTCTGCGATTCTGTCCGTGCCTGATCTATGCGCCCCTGATGTCATGATGGCCTGGCCGCCAAATCTTCGCACGGCTTCGAAGATTCTTTCGTCATCTGTGGCCACGGCGACATAGGAAACGGTCTTCGCCTTCAGCACACGGTCGTAAACGTGCTGTATCATTGGTTTACCGCAAAGATCAGCAAGGGGTTTCCCCGGAAAACGGGTGGATTCATAACGGGCAGGTATAATGCAGATGACTTTCATAGAAATGGATCTGGTTTTTGAAGATAATTCACGACATAATCCCTTACTGCCTCTTCCAGCGGGTGAAAAGTAACCGGGCATCCTGTCGCGCAGAGCTTATCCATCTTCGACTCTGTAAAATACTGATACTGACCACGGATATCCGGCGGCATATCGAAGTATTCTATTTTGGGCCTGATATTCATGGCTGAAAAAACGGCATGGATAAGATCATTCCATGTCCGAGCCTGACCTGTCCCCAAATTGAAAATACCCTTGACCTCCGGATGCTCAAACAACCACCACATGATATCGACACAATCCTTGACAAAGACGAAATCTCGCATCTGCCCGCCGTCGGCATATTCAGGCTTATAAGATTTGAAGAGCCGTACCTTCCCCGTGTCCCTGATCTGTTCGAAGGCTTTGTGAACTACGCTCCTCATATCTCCCTTGTGGTACTCATTGGGACCGAAGACATTGAAGAATTTAATCCCCACCATCTTATTCTCTACCTTGTTCCTCAAAACCCATAGGTCAAAGAGCTGCTTGGAATATCCGTACATATTAATCGGGTGAAGTGTTTCCGTGACTGCGTTCTCATCGGAAAACCCCTTCGACCCATCCCCATACGTGGCGGCAGAACTCGCGTAGATGAAGCGAACGCCGCGCGCGAGGGCCCATTCGGCAAGGCGGCATGTATAGTGGTAATTATTGTCCATTAAATAGTCGGCATTGCGTTCCGTCGTTGACGAGCACGCCCCCATGTGGATGATTGCCTTAGGCTGGAAAGGCGCCTGTTCGTTGCGGAGCATTCTGAGGAAGACGTCTTTGTGAATGTACTCAGCATAACGCCGGTTTACCAGATTCTTCCATTTATCCGTCTGTCCGAGCTCATCGACGATAATGATGTCTTTGATGCCCTCTGTATTCAGCTTCCAGACAAAAGCGCTCCCGATAAATCCAGCGCCGCCGGTGATGATAATCATGAAACCCTCTCCCTATAGGCTTTTAGCCGCTTTCTCAATACTGCCTTTGATCTTTAAAAATTTCTCTTCGGGCATCTTGACTGTCATCGCCATTAAAAGTGTCCGTCCAAGGATATCCTCAGCATGGGGAATGGTTGCCCTGTCATAGTTGGCTTTTCCTTTATATGATGGGTCTGTGAAGGGATACTTCTTTGAATTTGCCGTTGACCTTGCCAGAAAATGCTCCCAGTTGGGAAGATAGTGCCATAAATTATTCTTGAAACAGACCGTATCGACGCCCTCGCTGCCAAGTGCCTTCTGAAATTTCGACGCCGTAGTCTCATCAGGTAGACTGAAAGCGAGAAAGGTTGCCGTGTCACCGTCAGGATCAGGGATATCCCGGAATTTAACGCCCTTTACCTTGCTAAGGACATCCTTGATTGCCTGCTTATTTTTTTTGTGCTCAGCGATGATTGTATCGAGCTTCCTCAACTGGGCAAGACCAAGGGCCCCCTGGAGCTCGTTCATCCGGTAGTTAAACCCAAGAATTGTTCGTCCTTCAAGCGCCCTGCTGACATTGGGGTTATGGTCATGGCCATGATCGTGATACCATTCAGCACGGAGATAATAATATTTGTTATCCGACAGGACCATCCCCCCTTCACCGGTGGTGACAGTTTTATAATAGTCAAAACTGAAGATGCCCATATCACCGAACGTTCCCAGTTTCTTACCGCGGTAGCTCCCGCCGCTGGCCTGGGCATTATCTTCAAGGACGAGGAGTTTATGCTTCCTTGCTACAGCCATGATTCTGTCGATGCGTGCCGGTGCGCCGCACATGTGTACGGGAATTACGGCCTTTGTATAGGGAGTAATCCTCTTTTCAATATCGTCGGGATCCATGTTCAATGTCTCATCAATATCAGCCACTATCGGATTCGCGCCCACTTCCAGGACTGCCTCATATGTAGCAATGAAGGTGAATGCCGGTACGATGACTTCATCTCCCGGCCCCACGTCCATTGCAGCAAGGGCCACTTTGAGTGCCGTTGATCCCGATGTCACACCCAGGGCATATTTTGCACCGCAGTACCGTGCAAACGCCTCTTCGAATTCCCGCACCTTGAAGACGCCCTTTCTCTCCTTGTCAAACCCGTATCTCATAAGGATGCCTGTTGCCAGGACATCCATAATTTCTTTAATTTCTTCTTTTCCGATAAGTTCCGCACCGGCCATATAAATACCTCCGTATAAAAAACAAGATTGTTATCTTATCATGAAAACTAATATATTGTTGTCATTCAAGACGTGAAGACTGTGTCATAATTCTCATCTTGATATTTCTGTCATGCTGAGCTCGTCGAAGCATAGACTAATTTAAATATATTACCTTCACCCTTCGACAGGCTCAGGTTGACATGTCGAAGGGCGGTAATGACAAACTGGTGGGCGTTTAGTACGCCTCCCCATATATCTCTATAGCATCCTCTATGGTCACTTTACGGGGGTTGTTCTCCAAAGGGCGCGTCACTGTCATTGCCACCTCGGCAAGTTCAGGCAACGCCTCTTCAGGTATGTTCAAATCCTCGAGAGTTGTATAGATGCCGCAATCCTCAATCAGAGATTGCACCGCTTCCACTGCAAGATATGCCGCTTCGCGTAGAGGCATATCATCAACAATTTCTCCCATCACTTCCGCGATGACAACAAATTTCTCTAAAGCACCCGGCAGATTGAAGGCCATCACATGGGGCAGCATGATAGTATTGGCAAGACCATGCGAAACGCCGTATTTACCGCCGAGCGGATAGGAGAGGGAATGGACCGCGCCAACACCGGCATTGGCAAGTCCCAAACCTGCATACAGGCTTCCGAGAAGCATCTTTTCCCTCGCCTCGATGTTACTCCCCTCATGGACACAGGTTCGCAGGTTCGAGGCGATCAATCCGATGGCCTCCAGTGAGAGCACTTCGCTCATCGGCGAAGCGTTAATTGATGTGTAGGATTCTATGGCATGACAGAGGGCATCGACACCCGTGGAAGCTGTCGAAACGGAGGGGAGAGACAGCGTAAGAGTCGGATCGAGAAGAGCCAGTTCGGGATACAGGAACGGACTATTCATGCCTTCTTTTTTCTTCAGGTTCTGCCGGACAAACACAGCGGTGAAGGTAACCTCGCTCCCTGTGCCCGCGGTTGTGGGAACCATGATCTTGGGAAGCCCCGGACCGGGAACCTTATTCAGCCCCAGATAATCCTTCGCCCTGCCATTGTTGGCTGCCAGAACGGCGATGGCCTTTGCCACATCCATGGCGCTTCCACCGCCAATGCCCACGACAATATCACACTTTGACCTCTGTGCGGCTTTGACCCCCTCATCGGCTAACTCCAGCCTTGGCTCGGCCTCAACTTTCTGGTCGAACATGGTCGCTTTAAAACCGCCTTTACTGAGAATATCTAAGACCTTCTCCTTAATCTCCGTCTTGGCCAGATTTCTATCAAGGACAATCAGGGGACGGGAAGCATTCAGTTCACGAATATGGTCTGACAGCGTTTCCAGGGAACCGTTGCCGAAGACAATCTTTTTTGCCCCGGTAAAGGAAAAGTGCTTTTTCATGATTATACCCCCATGGAATTTGACGGAATTTTGATGAGTAATAGTTTTCTGTCAATGGAAAGTCAAGTTTTTTTGTTCCTCATGTACCAGTCCAACTGCCGGCAGATGCCCCGGATGATCTTAACTTCCTTGGAAAAGAGGTTCGTCCGGGAAAGGAAACGGCGGATATGCATCATCCAGTAGTCAGGGTTTTGAGGATTAAGAAAACCGATCTTCGTTAAAAGCGCCTTCATTTGCGCATACATACCCTCAAGCTCCGCCGATTCGGCAAGACGCGGTGTAAAGGCCTCCAGTTTTTCCATACGAGCCGTGAAGATCTCATAGCAGAGGATCATAACAGCATGAGACAGATTAATGGATTTGTTATTCTTCGATGTGGGAATGGTTACTAAAAGATGGCAGAAACGCAGATCATCATTGGATAGCCCCATATCCTCAGGCCCGAAGAGCAGAGCCACTTCGTTATCCCGGGATATGTCAATCAGGCACTCCGCCATCTCCCGCGGTGATACAACGGGCCCTCTTCCTGATCCCCGCCTCGATGTCGTACCGACAATAAAGTTAAATCCTGCCAGTGCCTCGTCCAGCCGGTCAAAGTGCTGAATGTTAGCGACAATACCCGCGGCAAAATGGGTTGCCATCTGTTTCATCTCCTCCACGGCAAGATCTCTGTTTCCCACCACGGAGAGCTTCTCTATCCCCATATTCCTCGCGCACCTTGCCGCAGACCCGACATTGCCCGGATATTTCGGCTTGTTCAGAACAATGGTGATGTTTGCTGTTTTTACCCTATCTTGCATTTGTCTGCCCACTTCGCTGTATTTATTAGATAATGGAAATTAATGCCACCATAAAATAAGAAAAGATTGACATGCATGACAACCTCTGCGACGAGATGTCTGTGTAGTAAAGTCATTGCGAAGGAGAGAAACGACTGAAGCAATCTCATAATCACTTGATAACATCGAGATTGCCACGCTCACTTCGTTCTCTCGCAATGACAAATAGCGATTACAGCACAGTCTCAAGAAGATGATGGAAAAGGATATATACAAAACACTTTCCACCGCGGCAAACACCCTTGGTATAACCCTGGGCGCAAAGGAGCTTTCCCAATTTAAAACATATTACAACGAACTCCTTAAATGGAATGAAAAGATCAATCTGGTCTCAGTAAAATCTGAACTCGACATACCAATAAAACATTTCATTGATTCCCTTACTTTGCTGCCACTTATAAAAAATAAAACAGGCCTCCTTTTGGACATAGGCGCCGGGGCCGGTTTCCCCGGCATTCCTTTAAAGATTGTCCTTAATTCCCTGAAGGTCTCTCTTCTGGAATCATCACGCAAAAAATCCTCTTTCCTGAAGCACATAATCCGCAGCTTAAAACTTACAGATATCTTTGTGATCAACTCTCGAGCCGAAGGTCTCATGGAAGATGCGGCTTTCAGAGATTATTTTGATATAGTTACATCGAGGGCTACATTTAAACTGCCTGAATTCTTTCAGATGGGCGCCTTCTTTCTGTCCGAAGGCGGTACCTTAATAGCGATGAAAGGCAAAAAAGCAGATGAGGAACTGACACAAGCTAACAGGATGTCCCAAAATTTAGGATTTAAATATATCTTAAGTCAGGAAATAACACTGCCCTTAACAGGTGATTTCCGCAAGGTTATCATCTTCGAAAAAAGTTCTTTATAAATTTGATAAAACTACCTATAAAAAGGTCAAATATTCCTTCTCAAACATACCTTTTTATGCTAATGTTCCACCCAAAATTTATGACTGAAAAACACGCTTTTATGTTCTATTAAATCATGCGTAAAATCATATGCATAGCTAATCAAAAAGGAGGGGTTGGCAAGACAACCACGGCCATTAATCTTGCTGCATCTCTGGCGGTGGAGGAAATGCGGACATTGCTCATCGATTGCGACTCCCAGGGCAATGCTAGCAGCGGCATGGGAATAGACAAGAATCTCATCACCCAAAAGAATCTTTATCATTCCCTGATCGGCGAAGTTCCCCTGAAAGAAGTAATTGTCGGTACGATGTTGCCCCACCTTGACGTTGTACCTGCTAATCAAGATCTGATAGGAATAGAAGTAGAATTCGTAAATCTTAAGGACAGGGAAAAAAAGCTCCGCAATCTGTTAAAGAATCTAGATGTGACGTATAACTTCATTATCCTTGATTGTCCCCCGTCTCTCGGATTTTTAACGGTAAATGCCCTCGTCGCGGCCGATTTTTTGATAATTCCCCTCCAGTGCGAATATTTTGCTATGGAAGGCCTCGGATATTTGCTAAATACAGTTAAACTAGTGAAGACTAGACTGAACCCCTCATTGGGGCTTGCTGGTATCCTGCTTACTATGTTTGATACTAGAAATTTGCTGTCTCACCAGGTGAGTGAGGATGTGAAAAAACATCTGGGGAAAAAAGTGTTTAACACAATCATTCCCAGGAATGTCAGGTTATCTGAGAGTTCGAGCCACGGTCTTCCTATCATTCTCTACGATAATAAATCACGTGGTGCTGTTTCCTATACGGAGCTCGCGCGAGAAATTATGACCAACGGGAGGATTTAGATGCCGCCAAAGAGTTCCCTCGGTAAAGGGCTCGGGGCTATGTTCCCGGACCTGCTTAATGATGTCAGTGCAAGGCCCTCGTTCATCATGTGCGGGATCGAAGAACTTTCTCCCAACCAGTTCCAGTCCCGCAAGGACTTTAATGACCGGGAGCAGAAGCGTCTTGTTGCATCCGTAAAGAAGAACGGTATTATTCAGCCCATTGTTGTGCGCAGAACCGATACCGGCTATGAGATCATAGCGGGCGAGCGCCGGTGGAGAGCCGCTCAGGAAGCCGGATTCCAGGAAGTGCCCATAATCGTCAGGGAGGCTCCCGATTCGGAGGCGGCAGAATTATCGCTCATAGAAAATGTTCAGCGAGAAGGGTTGAATGCCCTTGAAGAAGCAGATGCCTACCAGACGTTGATTAATAAATTCGGCCTCTCACAGGAGGAGGTTTCCGCCCGGGTTGGAAAGGACCGCTCCACAATTGCCAACACCATAAGGCTCTTAAAACTTCCCACGGAAATCAAAGCGGCTCTGATCAATAGGACCATAACTCCGGGCCACGCACGCGCCCTGCTTATGGTGGATACACCGGCAGAGCAGAATAAAATTTTTCATGTCATACGGAAGAGGAATCTCAGCGTTAGAGAAGCGGAAAGTCTGATTCAAAAACTGAAAAAGGCTCCAAAGGAGATAAAGCCCAAAAAAAAGGATCCCTTTCTTCGCGACCTGGAAAATGATCTTTCATCAAAGCTAATATCGGAGGTTCACATTCGGCGGCACAAAAACAAAGGCTCCATAGAAATCAAGTTTAAGTCAGCAGAGGAACTGAACCGGCTGGTGACATTGCTTATGAACAGCGTGGAAGATAAATGATTCCCACGATGCCCTGTCATTCCTCGTATTATGCAAAAGGCAGGCTTCAGAGGGAATCCAGTTTTTGTTAAGACCTAGATTCCCACCGGAGTTTATCCCAGCGAAGGCGGGGACGGGAATGACAAAATAAAGGAAGCGGGAGAGACAAAGAAGCATTTCAATAAATCTCCTTTTTATAAAAGGAATTTTAGAGGGATTTTTAGTGTTATAGGTCCACCCCCGCCGGCGGGGGTCAGCCCCCTGCCCCCTTGGAATAAGGGGTGACTAAAGTATATTTTTGTTATACAAAAGTATCAACAGGTGTTAATAAACCTGTTTATAAGGTAAACGGCTTTGTATATACTCTGGGAAAAAAGTCTTCAATTTATTAAAGAAAAGGTCAGTCAGCAGAACTTTGAGACATGGATTAGACCGATCAAAGTATCTTCCATGGAGGGGAACCATATTACTTTGAATGTGCCCAATAAGTTTTTTAAAGACTGGCTTATTGAAAATTACCAGCCTGTTATCAGGGAGGCCCTTACGTCAGTTGCAGGCATCGATCTAAAGGTTGACCTTCAAATTGCCCAGGAAACAAAGAAAGGCCAAAGTACAAGTCGCCGCCACGGAGACCACCAGGAAAAGGCACGCACTCCAAAAAAGCCGGTAAGATCGGGCATCAATCACTCATTGAATCCACATTACAGTTTTGGAAGATTTGTCGTCGGGCCTTGCAATCAATTTGCTCATGCTGCGTCCGTATCCGTGGCAGAACAACCGGCCAAGAATTATAATCCTCTCTTTATCTATGGCGGTGTGGGCTTAGGAAAAACACATCTTCTTAATGCCATCGGAATTCACGCGCTTTCACTCCATCCGGACATGAATGTTGTGTACGTCTCGGCGGAAGAGTTCATGAACGAATTGATCAATTCTATCAGGTATGACAGGATGCCAAAGTTCCGGGAAAAATACAGAAATATTGATTGTCTCCTGATGGATGATATTCAGTTCGTCGCCGGAAAGGAAAAGACTCAGGAGGAATTTTTTCATACCTTTAATACACTGCACGATTCCGGCAAACAGATTGTCGTAACAAGCGACAAATTTCCCAAAGACATACCGAACATGGAAAGCAGGCTGCGTTCCCGATTTGAGTGGGGCCTTATCGCCGATATTCATCCACCGGAAATTGAAACAAAGATCGCCATCCTGGAGAAAAAGGCCCAGGAAAACAATATGGTTCTGCCGCAAAATGTGGCCTACTATGTGGCGTCCCAGGTGGAATCCAACATCAGAGAGCTCGAAGGCTATCTTATAAGAATTTCTGCCTTTTCTTCCCTGACAGGCAAAGAAATCGATATGAACCTTACCAAAGAGGTCTTAAAAAAGATACTCAAGCGGGCTGAAAAAGAAGAAGTGACAATTGAGGATATTCTCAAAACCGTAGCCGGTAAACTAAACGTCAAACTATCGGATATAAAATCACAGAAGAAAAATAAAAACCTTGTATTGGCAAGACAAATTGCCATGTATCTGTCAAGAAGATTGACAGCTTTATCATTTCCTGACATTGGAGAAAAAATTGGCCAACGCGATCATTCAACCGTTATTTATGCAAATAACAAGATGAAAAAGGCCCTGGAAGAAGATGCGAACTTGAAAAAAATTGTCCAGGATATTGAGGAAATTTTACAAAACAAAGGTTAACAATTCTTTCACATATTTCATTAACAGTTATAGATTATCTATGTATACAGAAAGAGTCAAATAAATATATTGATCAACAATCGTAACAGGCCCTATTACTATGACTAGTAATTTATATATAATCAATCTTATATTAGAAAGGATGTGGCAATGAAATTTATAGTGCAAAGAAGTACCTTTCTGGAAGGTATCCAAAAAACGCTTAGTATCGTCGAGAAAAAAACCACCATGCCGATCCTTAACAACATTCTTATCAGGGCCGGTAATAACAAGATTAAAATTGTGGCAACGGACAGGGAGATAGGGTTGGTTGCCGATTATGATGCGGAAATATTAAATGACGGTGACATTACCATCTCAGCGAGAAAACTATTTGAAATGGTCAGAGAGATTCAGGGAGATTCTGTTCAGTTTGAAACAAATGAAAGCAACAGGGTGACTGTAACATCTCAAAAAATTATTTTCAAAATGTCAGGTTTACCGGCGGATGACTTTCCCAATGTCCTTGATGACCGCAGTGAAGTGAGTTTTTATCAAATAAAGGGGGATTTAATCGAGGGATTGATCAAGAAAACGTCCTTTGCCATGTCCGGCGATGAGATGAGGAAAAATTTGAGCGGTGTCTTTTTTGAAACTGTTGATGACGCCGGTAAAAACAAGTTGAGGATGGTAGCAACAGATGGACATCGTTTGGCCATGGCCAATGCGGATATTGGAGAGGCAGCATTTTTAAAGCTTGTAAAGGGGATTATCATTCCCAGAAAAGGATTGAGTGAAGTGAGGAGGCTGATTGAAGACGCGCCGGAGAAGGTATTCGTGGGAGTACGTCAGGGTATGTGTGTATTCAAGACAGACAGTACCATGCTCCGGGTAAGCCTGGTGGATGCGGAATATCCGGACTACAAGCGTGTCATACCGACGGAAAAGGGTGTCGTGGTGAAATTAGAAAAGGATGCACTTTTGCATGCACTCCGAAGAATGAGTGTGGTATCGAGTGAAAGGTACAGCGGAGTGGTCATCGCATTAACGGATGGCAAAATAGTGCTGGAGTCGGCGAACCCGGATGTAGGGGAAGCAAAAGAAGAGATTGAAGTGGCCTATCATGACAAGGTTATTCAAGTCGGCTATAATGTAAAATATTTAATTGATGCCATAGAGGTAATTAGCAGCGAAACAATTGCGTTTGAGATAGGCGCGGGCATGAAACCGGGAGTTATAAGAGCCGCCGATGATAACGATTATATGTGCATTATCATGCCGTTGAAAGTTCAGTGAATGCGACAAGAAGAAGTGAAAACTTTCCTCCCTGTCATTTCCGTGCAAACGGGAATCCAGGTGTTTTCTTTCTGTTAAAATCTCTCATGTATAGTTTTTAAATATAGGCAAAAAGGATCAATAAACTATGACAGAACAGTATGGGGCAGACAGTATAAAGGTACTGGAAGGTCTCGAGGCGGTCCGGAAGAGGCCGGCCATGTATATCGGCAGTACCGGAAAGGATGGACTACACCATTTAGTATATGAGGTTGTTGACAATAGTGTAGATGAAGCAGCCGCGGGTTACTGCGACACCATCGACGTGCGCATACGTGCAGATAACAGCGTCATGGTGGACGACAATGGCCGGGGGATCCCCGTGGACATGCATAAGGATGAGGGAGTTTCTGCGGCGCAGGTTGTGCTCACCAAGCTCCACTCCGGCGCGAAGTTCTCGAATGAAAGCTACAAGATTTCCGGCGGGCTTCACGGCGTAGGCGTTTCCGTGGTCAATGCCCTCTCCGAGTACCTTGAGCTGGAAGTAAAGAGAGAAGGCAAGATATACAGGCAGTCTTACACCAGAGGAGAGCCCACGAGCGAGTTAGAGGTAGCGGGAAAGACGAGAGGCCGGGGGACGAAGATTACCTTTAAGCCGGATCATGAGATATTCGAGGATATTGATTTCAGTTTCGACGTCCTTTCCAACCGCCTCCGGGAACTGGCCTTTCTGAACAAAGGCCTCAAAATTGTCCTGAATGATGAGAGGGATGGCAAAAAAAGCGAATTTTTTTACAAGGGCGGAATCGTATCCTTCGTGGAATATATCAATCGGAACAAAGGGGTCCTTCACAGGAAGCCGATCTATTTTGACGGCGAGAAAGAAGATTGTTATGTGGAGGTTGCTCTTCAATACAATGATACATATACCGAGAGCATCTTTTCCTTCGTGAACAGCATCAACACAACGGAAGGCGGGACGCATCTGAGCGGCTTCAAATCCGCACTCACACGGGCCATCAACAACTACGCGGCGAACAATAACCTCATCAAAAACGGCAAAGACGTCATCAAGGGTGAAGACGTCCGGGAGGGGCTTTCCTGCGTCATCAGCGTCAAACTGAAGGAGCCCCAGTTTGAGGGGCAGACCAAGACCAAGCTGGGAAACAGCGAGGTGAAGGGACTCGTCGAGGGTGTCGTCTATGACAAGCTCGGAAGTTACCTGGAAGAGAACCCCCCGGTGGCAAAACAGATACTCGGCAAGGCCCTGGATGCCGCGAGGGCGCGCGATGCGGCGCGGCGCGCCAAGGAGCTCACACGCAGGAAGAGCGCCCTGGAAGTGGGCGCCCTGCCCGGTAAACTCGCAGACTGCCAGGAGCGTGATCCCGGCCGCAGCGAGGTATACCTTGTGGAAGGAGACAGCGCCGGCGGATCGGCAAAACAAGGCAGGGACCGAAGGAACCAGGCCATCCTGCCTCTGCGCGGCAAGGTCCTCAACGTGGAGAAGGCCCGCTACGACAAGATGCTCCAGAACGAGGAAATCAAGGTCATCGTGACCGCCCTCGGCGCCGGCATCGGACGGGAAGAAGGAGATTTCGACGTCAGCAAGCTGCGCTACCACAAGGTCATCATCATGACGGATGCCGATGTGGACGGCCTCCATATCCGGACACTGCTCCTCACCTTCTTTTTCCGGCAGATGCGGGAATTGATTGAGCGGGGATATCTCTATATCGCCCAGCCGCCACTTTTCAAAGTGACGGACCGGAAGAAAGATCTCTACATCAATAACGAAGAGGAGATGAAAAATTACATCCTCGATAATGGAGTAAGCAAGCTCTCCCTCATTACAGGCAACGGAAACAATATTACCGGCAGCCGCCTGCTCAATCTTGTCAAGAAGGTGATGAAGATCGAAACGGTTCTCGACCGCTTTGAGAAAGAGGAAAAGAACAGGACGGTCATGCGGATATTGGCCGGTGACCCTGCCTTTTCACCGGAAGCTTTCAAAAGCGAAGAAGCCCTGCTGAAAGTCGGAAAGCGAACCAAGAAGGCCATCGGAGAAAGGCTTGAAGGCTATAGAACCGAGCCTGATCCGGAATACGACGGCCATAAGCTCATCCTCGATTATAGGATGAAGGGGCAGATATTTACTACTGTCCTGGATCGGGAGATATTCAAGTCACCGAGGTTTATCGAGATAAAAGACCTCCTCAACCAGGTGAACATCCTGGGTGAGCCGCCCTACACGGTAGTTATGGACGATGAGGAAAAGGGGCGGAAGGAGCTCGAAAGCATGACGGCTCTTGTGGAATTCGTTACGGCGATGGGTCAGAAAGGCCTCACGATCCAGCGCTACAAAGGTCTCGGCGAGATGAACCCCGAACAGTTATGGGAGACCACCATGAATCCCGAAAAGCGAACCCTCATGCAGGTAAAAGTAGACGACTTCGTGATCGCCGACGAGATCTTCACCACCCTCATGGGCGACCACGTGGAACCCCGCAAAGAATTCATCTACAAGAACGCCCTCTACGCCTCAAACCTGGATGTGTGATTCCGATATTTGAATTCGTCTGCCTGTCACGCGCCGTCCAGACCGCCTTCTTCTTTCTCTCTGAACCAGGACGCGGGATCAATCATGTATTGTTCAGTATCTTTGAGAGACACGTAGTGTTCGTGTTCAATGTCGGCAAGGAGATTGAAAAATGCCTTTTCCTTTTGGTCAGTAACTGAATCACGAAGTCTTGCGTAATACTCAGCGCCCTTTGCTTCAAAGGCGATAGCCGTTTGCACAGCCTTTAAGTCATCCGCGTCTCCCTTTGCTTTTGCGGAAGAATCCTTTGCCGCCTTTTTCAGTAGAGTTTTGACAAGCGTATCTTTCACTTTGAGGGGAACGGTGTCAGGCCATTTCTTTGCCTTTTCCCAATTCTCATGAAGCTGCTTCAGTCTTTCGTAGTGCTCCAACTCCTCACCGGCTATTTGCTGAAACATAGCTTTGCCGACTGGATTCTTGGTTCTCTGCGCATTCTTAAGATAGAATTCATGCTCCCTCATTTCGTTGTTGAGTGCAACCTGTAAAGCGTTTAATCGATCCTTCATTGATCTTCCTCCTCTCTGAATTTATAATTATATTGAAAATACTTGCTTGTTGTCTGGCCGGACATTCCTCTAAAGCTTGGATGTTGGAATATGTCTGTGTAGAACCTTAATGCATTAGTCAGTGGAAGGCAATGACAGTAAAATAGAAGAACAATGGTAGTTATAAGCTACCTGTCAGAAAAGATCATGTGTGATACAGTGATTTTTCACTATGAACTTACTCTACCGTAAAAATCTTTTACTCTTGAAATGTATATTCAGTTAGGAAATAATATAGTCAATCTTTCTCACAATTACTTGCCCACGAAAGGTAAACGAGATTACTATAACCCCAGAAACCACCACCATGCTTTTCCTGGTCTTGGTTAATCTGGGTTGCAGGAGCGAAAGTAAGGTTAAAGAGTAAACTAATTTTTAACTTTCAGCAAAAAGGCAGGGCAATTAGCTCTGCCTTTTTTCATTTAAGGGAATAAAGGATTATGGGTTATGGAGACTCAATCTCCTTCGGCGTCATAAGCTTTTACCGTCATTGAACGGTTCAACTAATAGCTCCTGAGCGCAAGATCAGATGCAAAATCCTGCCCCAGGTTTCCCAATCATGTTTTCCTTGCACAATGAATACCTGATCCTTTGGCAAGACTTCCGCCAGAAGGGCGGCTCCTGCAGCAAATTTATCTTCATTGCCGTATCCGATTACAAGGCGGGGATGGTTTTCTTCAGGTCTTGTATAGCCCTTCAGCCATTTCCAGAGATCATGCTGGTAATCGTCCTTATCTATGGGCTCCTTCGGTGACCATCTGGAAAGTCCACCCGCATCTGAAACCTCATTGATCACTGCCGGATATCCGAGAAATGGCGCCAGTACAATCAAGCCGCTTATGTTTTCAGGATAATGTTTTGCATACATCATCGCGCCCAATCCGCCCATGGATATGCCTAACAGCCAGATATTTTTGTATCCCTTCTGCCTCGCCGGGACAATGACGTCTTCATGGAGACGGGGAAGGAGATTCCTTTTAAAGTAGTAGCCAAGATTCGCGTCCACGGCAATAATGTCGGCGTGGATTCCGGACTCTTCTATAGCCTTGATGAATCCGTTTCTCATAAAGTCGGCAGATTCATCTCCACCCCCGGGAAGCATAATGATGAGGCTGTCGGATGGCGCTTTTCCTGTAACATAATAAAGAGTGTCTATTGGTTTCTTTGTAGCGTAGAAGAGTGCGCATCCGAAGAATGCGGTGCAGAGAATGATTGTTGACAGACATTTTAAGCGCATGTTGGAGGTCTCAGACATATTCATTTCTTGATTGAGCGATTCAGAAAAGATAGCTCGCCTTGCTTCGCTCGCGATGACACGTAGTGATTATGAGACGACGGTCTATTGCTTGGCAAGATTTCTCGGTATCACTCATACTTCGACCCTTCGATAAACTCAGGACAAGCTTAGCTCATACTTCGACAAGTTCAGTATGACATTAAGATACCTGGGTAGATGTCTTAAAGTCAAACACTTTGCAGTCATTTCCTCACGCAACTGCCGCGGGAATATTCTTCATTTTAACCTGTAAAAAGATAAAAAATAACGCGACTTATGCGGTAAAAAATGGTATAAGTTTTAACAAAATGCTCACTGTTTTAGTAGTTGAAAGAACAGGTGTTTTTTTACATCAAAATACGCAATGAGGGATAAAAAATTATGGAGGAGCTTTTCCAGAAGAACATTCCCATCAACATCGAAGATGAGATGAAAAAATCCTACATGGATTACGCCATGAGTGTCATCATAGGCCGCGCCATACCGGACGTCCGGGACGGCATGAAGCCGGTACATCGCCGGGTTCTCTACGCAATGTCGGAGATGGGGAATGTCTGGAACAAGGCCTACAAGAAATCGGCCCGCATTGTCGGAGATATCATAGGTAAGTATCATCCCCACGGCGATACCGCCGCTTATGACACAATCGTCCGCATGGCCCAGGAATTCTCCATGCGCTACCCGCTGATTGACGGGCAGGGGAATTTTGGCAGTGTCGACGGAGATCCGCCTGCCGCGATGCGTTACACGGAGATAAGGATGGCGAGGCTCGCTGAGGAGATGCTCGCCGACCTGGAAAAGGAAACGGTTGATTTCGTCCCCAATTACGACGCCTCCCTGGAGGAGCCGACGGTCCTGCCCGCGCGCATTCCCGCGCTTCTCCTGAACGGCACTTCAGGGATCGCCGTGGGCGTGGCGACAAACATCCCGCCCCATAATTTAGGAGAACTCATCGATGGGACGATTGCGTTGATCCGCAATCCGGAGATCACCATTGAAGAACTGATGCAACATATCAAAGGCCCCGATTTCCCGACTGCCGGGTTCATTAACGGTACAGACGGGATTATCGCCGCGTACAGAACGGGCAGGGGTTCCGTACGTATGCGGGCGAGGGCGATCATCGAAAGAAACGCGAGGAACGACCGGGAGAGCATCATCATTACGGAACTCCCCTATCTCGTGAACAAGGCCAATCTGATCGAGAAGATTTCCGAGCTGGTGAAAGAGAAAAAGATGGAAGGCATTTCCGATCTCCGGGATGAGTCAGACAGGGATGGTATCCGGATCGTCATAGACCTGAAGAAGGACGAACCTTCCGGCGTGATCCTCAACCAGCTCTACAAGCATACCCAAATGGCAACGAACTTTGGGGTTATCATGCTGGCAATTGACCGCAACCAGCCAAAGGTTCTCAATCTAAAAGAGGTGCTCCAGAGATTTGTAGATTTCCGCAGAGAGGTCATTACCAGGAGGACGATCTTCGATCTCCGGAAAGCAAAGGAACGGGCCCATATCCTGGAAGGGCTGATTATCGCCCTTAACAATATCGATGCCGTGGTGCAGCTCATCAAGAAATCAAAGAACCCCCAGGAAGCGGCACAGGGGCTTTGCGAGAAATTTGGCCTTACGGAGATCCAGGCGCGGGCCATCCTGGATATGCGCCTGCAAAGGCTCACGGGTCTCGAACGGGAGAAGATCGATGACGAGT
>DASPQI010000449.1:0-2814 GCA_035625045.1 Syntrophales bacterium
CAAATGCTGGAACCCCTTGGTATTTTGGGTAGCGGGGAAAGGATTTGAACCTCTGACCTTCGGGATATGAACCAAAAGGTCAGAGGTGCAAATCCGGCCCCTCGCGACAACAGTCACTTCCTCAATCTCTCGATTTAGGTCACCAAGAAGATTGACATTTTCATGGCCATTGCTTGCGGAGGGTCTTGAGCCCTTTGAGATAATCTTCGTATTCCAGGTTCGACTCCACTCCGTACTCCGCAAGGAGATCAATCATCTTTGAAAGCGATACCCCTGCCAATCGAGCAGCCTTTTCAAGGGATGCTTCGGATTTTTTATACTTTTCAACGGCAAGCATAATCCTTCCGAGATCGACAAGTTCGCGTACAGCCGTGGACATATCTCCCTGTTCTTCCTTAGCAAAAGAAGAAAGAAACTTATAATCCTTCTCATCGATGCGTATACTCAATGTCTTTGTAGCCATCCCTTTAACCTCCCTGGATCTGCCGTGCGGCATCATCCAAGATCTGTTTGCTGTATCTACCGATCGATTGCAGCTTCTTCAGTTTAACAATGCCTTCATCTTTAGACAGCACGCCTTTTTCGACGGCTCGTATCAAAAAAGAAACGGCAGTAACAAATTCCAGCTTTAATAACTTACATGCACGAATTGCGTTTCTATCATCAGTCGCCACGATACCAGCTTTTTTTTCACCGGCCAACGTTAACGCCTCTGCCTCTCCGGCATCAATACTGAAATCATCCATGAGCCTTTTCACAAGAGCTACATTCTTCACTTTCACAACGCCGATTTTTTTGTCTTCGATGTGCCTGTTGATTGATTCGGCGTCCTCTTTGTCCGACCTTGTTACCTCCAATCTTACTTTTTCAGGAATAATAACCGTTCCTTCAAAACTCGATAAAAACAAATCAAGAACATCAATACGCGTAAGGAGAATCAGCGTAGATGAATCAAATATAATCATATTTTATTGTATGACATTGTATGACGAATGTCAAGAGTTTCATGTTCGGCAAAATACAATACGGGGGCATTGAGAATGATCTTGCGGCTGTCCTGATTCTGTCCTGATAAAAAATGTGGTTACAACAACTTCTGCAACCCCTTGATAAGTTTGGAAGCGGGGAGAGGATTGGACCTCTGATCTTCGGTTCACGACCCGACTTACCGGGAAGCCCGAAGAATTTTTCGCATTAGCCACAGTTGTATATTCATTGAACTTCGCATCATGAATCTTTGCTTTGGATCTCGTGGTCAAAATGCTGTCTTTCCCCTTTCATGTTGTGGCTTTTTTAGTGTTTTTTCTACGTGACTCATTAGAATCTCAATCCCTTTTACAAAACTTTTCAGATTCACCGTTTCCAGATAGCTCCATGAATCTAAGTAGTTCTCAGGATCAGCCAAAATTTCTTTTAAATTTATAAGAGTACCTCTCAAAAATTCATCTTCTGTTTTATATTTTTTTGCAGAGGAGCCAATTTCCAGGTGGAGTACATCAAGTACTTCGTGGGCAAGCGAGATAGTCTCATAAGCCATCTTTGTCAACTCATCGGTATCCATTCCGTCCTTATGGGCAAAATTTTCGCCGTGTTCGGTCATGTTTTGCCGACGTTTATAAAGATCAATATCATCATTTGTAGGAATTTATGTCTAACAAGATGCAAGCAATAGCAATGGTTTTATAGAACATTTCATAAAATAAAGTTTGAACGGTACAACATTTCAATCTATGATTATTGAGCTCAAAGGACATCATAAAATTATGACGTTGTAGCATGGAGCCGTAAGCCAAGTGCCCGCACAACCTTGAGCACGGTTGCGAATTCCGGGTTGCCATTGGGGGAAAGCGCTTTGTAAAGACTTACGCGGCCGATCCCGGCCTTGCGTGCGACTTCCGTCATCCCCTTTGCGCGAGCAATATTCCCAATAGCAGTTGCGATTACAGCCGGATGTCCATCCTCCATGGCTGCTTCAAGATAATCCGCCATGTCTTCGTCCGTTTTGAGGTGATCCACTACATCCCATTTCGTTGTTTTGAGCTTTTCTTTTTTCATAGGCCCTCCTACAGCATCCGCGCTAATTCAAGCGCTTTTTCAATATCCCGAGACTGCGTACGCTTATCACCGCCCGCCAGTAATATCACTACCTCCCGGCCCCGCTGAATGAAATAAATACGATAACCGGGGCCGTAATTGCGTATTCCAACCGGTTCGGACACCAATTCCGGGCTCGGCCGGACACTCGTTACAAAAAGCTTCGGACACCTAGTACGATATGTCTCGGACACTCTTCCTCAGCGCCCCACACGATCCGCATGGTGGAGCTATAGCTCATCTCCTGGAAGAGGCTTCCGGCTTGGAACTTTCGACAATATTCTTTTGAGGTCTGCGCGTGTTGCTTGCTTCGCCCGACTCTCCAAATAATCTTCCGTCATCAGCGCGGATATTTTCTCTGCAACTGCAGATGATATAAACTGATTAATGGAAACCCCTTCCTTTTTTGCGATTTCCTTGATATGTCGATGAATTGATCCCGGCAATCGAAGACTGAGTGTGCTCATGCTATTTCCTCCAGCATTTGTTTTGGCGTTATTGCTTTAACTCCGAATGGTTCCGAACCTTTAAAATCATTAGTATTGTGAGTCACTATAAATTTCACTCTTGCGGCTACTGCTAATTCCAATATGAGGTCATTTTTGGGATCCGGAAGCCTCGGCCGCCACAAAAAATATATCATTTGATGAGCGCTCAATAAACATAGGTTATCCAATATCTGTTCAATGTTCCTATTTGATAGTTTTAAAATCTCCTGGT
>DASPQI010000450.1:0-7670 GCA_035625045.1 Syntrophales bacterium
GCCGTAGGTATGGTATGCGGCATCGGATAAATTAATATGGAGGTGCAGATAGACCTCTCCGTTCATCGTCGAGATATTTCCATTCAGGCTGGTGATTTCAAAAGCACCTACGAGTTCCGTAGAATGATACTGCTTAGACGATGTTTCAAAGAGTCCGATTTGAGCCCGGCCGACGGCACCGATACCCGATACAGATCCCAGGAGTATTTTATTGTCCGTGCAGATTTTTTTTAAGCATGTGACGATTTCCTCACCCTTATCGATGCGTATTATATACTTGTTTCCGAATTTCTTGAATATCATGGGGTAATATCCTCCATCCGATTAATCATCACATAAATATAAAAATTGATGCTAAAACGAATTGAATCACAAGCAAGGAAATAACATCTTATTAATTTGCCGCTAAAAATGCCGCCAGCCTTCTACGACTAGTTTTTTCATCCCCATAAAGGAAGTCAATGTGATCAGTAATGGTACTTCCGGCAGTTTATCAGGGATAAAGACAGTTAAACCGTCTATGGTTTTCTGTTTGTATTTATCCTGATTATAAGGTTTGCCTAGCTTTACGGATGGTTCCGGCTGGAAGGGTATACAGCAGCCGCCTGTCCACAAGGCGAGATATTCCAAAAATATCGTACCGCCGTTATTGAGAGCATATGTCCTTGCTTCCGGTGTAATGGTTAACATGTTATTCAACCTTTAATATAAATATAATAATCCTGCCCTGTGAAATCAATAGGGCTGTTACTATGATATCTGTAGATTAATCCCGGCTCCTCACGGTTCTCAGACATCGACACTCAGAAAAGCGCGCATAATGTAGCCCACCACGAAACTAAATGCCGCCACAGCAAAGCTCAGTCCGGCCATTTCCAAAAAATGCCTTTTGAATGGCAGGTCCCTCGCCACGGAGATATAGTAGGTGAACACTGCTATGATCAAGACTGCTCCGGTCAGCGTACAAACCAGACTGATATAATAGTTCTTAAGGATCAAATAGGGGAAGATCAGAATCAGTACGGTGATAATATAAGCACCAATGGTATAGAATGAGGCCCGCAAAGGGCTCCGGCCGTCCTCTTCCGTCTTCGTCGAAAGATACTCCGATGCCCCCATGGAAAGGGCCGCCGCGACGCCCGTAATCGCGCCTGTCAGGGCAATCAGCTTCGTGTCCCGCAGGGCCAGCGTAAGACCGGCAAGCACTCCCGTTAGTTCCATCAACGCATCATTCAGACCCAATACCATGGAGCCGGTATAGCGAAGCATCTCCTCATCCAGAAGCCCCAGCAATGCCGTCTCATGCTCATTTTCGTTTCGCGCTATGGCATCGGCTTCCGGAATCACATCTCGAAGATACCTATAACTATCCTGAGCTGCCTCCTCGCCCCCCTCCAACAGCTTGACGCCGAATGTAAACCCAAAAACACGACTGATCAGATAGTATTTCCATATTTTTAATTTGTCAGGCTCCATATCCCGCCGCGTATATTCCCGCCATTGTTGATAATGCCGCAATTCGTCATCGGCGATAGACTTCAGTATCCGGCAGTTTTCAGGTGATTTTACCGTTTGGGCAAGTTTATTGTAAATGTGATGCTCGGTAATTTCATTCTTCTGGAAAACCAACAGCCGCCTGCGGATGTCACCGGTGATATTCATATTGCCGTATACCTCTTATGTGCATCTGATTTCTTTAGTAGCCGGCTCCAAATCCGAAGAAGATTCGTGCCGCTAGACCTACCAGATATGTTAAAGCGCATGTTCCCACAATGATGGATATGTTGTGCATGACTTTCGTTGATATTCTTTTCCCTGACAGAACTGCCGTAAAAAGCCCTGCTATGGATATGGTGACGATGGCAAGGGCAAAGGCGACAACTGCCGGAATCAGCGGCCCCAAACCCCACAAAACGCCGGCAAAGAAGGGCACAATAATAGGCAGCGTTCCGACAATGAAGAATATGCCGGTAGTCTTGACAGACTCTTTAGGCGATAGTGCTTCTCCGGCTATTTTGAATATTTTAACAAGATTGGATAGAGCAACCGCGTCGGTCCCAACAATATCTATCATGAGTCTCACAGTCTCGCTGCTGATCCCCTTATCTACGAGTGTATTCTCCAATTCCGCCCTGAGCACGGCGGGATCGACTTCTTTTTTTATACTTAGCTCTTTAATTCTCCCCTCATGCAGATCATGATGCCCTTTTGATGAGATATACGATATCGACATCATCGCTATCGTTCCGCTGATCATTGCGATTGTCCCCGTAAGTCCTATCATCAAGGTCGTTGTATGAGCAGCGAGCAGACCGATGACCAGACCCAGTGTCTCGATGATACCGGTTGTCATTCCCGGTATTGCTTCCTTGAACTTAACAATATATGATTCTTTATTGGCGATCTGCTCCATCATGTGCCACTCATGGCTGATCTCCTGTTTTATTATATTCGTTATAATCTCTCTGATTCTTTTGTCATCCTTAAAAGTTGCGAGTAATTTTGAGTACTCAAGAATCGCTTTTCTTTCCTCGTGCTCCATGTACTGAATGAATATGGTTAAGGGCATGATAAACGAAAGAAGTTTCATCAATATTATTTTGATTTTCAAGAAAACGGAAAAATGGAAGGAAACGCCATGGACATCCTTTGCAATTTTATTCCAGACATGTGCGTGCCCTTGCTCCATTTCTCCGATATGGATGATGGATTTTTTCATTTTATCATCGCTATACCTTGCGGCAAGAGAACTGTATAAACTGTCGGCAACGATTTCCGATGACCAGAATATACGCAGAAGGTTCAGAGTCTGTTCTGTGTTAGTCATTACCCTTTGACCTTTCCTCAAAATTTGCACTATATTAAAATTATACTTTTCAAGTCACCTTATTGTCCACAAGGATTTGTTACTATATAATTCAGGTTATCACAAAGCATAAAAAGTTTATTCACAGCTTACACTGTGGCCTGAACCCGGCACATGAATTATTGCCTCCCAATTTCTCATTTTATTAAATGTCATTGAACATTTCTTTAAATGCCTCTCACCTTACGGGGTTCTGAGACATCTGACCTGAATTCATTCCAATTAGTAATAGCCTTCTATAATCAATATGTTATAAATTTTATCCCCCAAACTCACAATCTTGGCATGGATATTTCATTTATATATGTCAAAACAATTTAAGCACAAAGGAGGAAACAGATCATGAAAAAGACCATTAAAACATTAGCCCTGGCGATATTTGTGGTGCTCGTAACCGCTACCTTCGGCTTCGCTGAATATGCAGTGACAGGCGTAAGCGAATTCCCGTATTTCCAGCTTGGATGCCTAATCGTCGGCGGGATGACAATCATCTCTCTGAAGCAAAAGTATTCTAAGATGTATACTGGAGAGCTGATGGGTGTGTTCACCATGTACACAATTCTCATCGCCCTGTTCACGGCCCCTGTTTTCAATGCTATTAAGACCTTGGTAAGCTAAAAAGACCATCGTACCTACGGTGATCTACCCTTAAGGGAAAGGAGGTTAAGGAAATGGTGACGAAACTAAAGACTCGCGAAGACCGCAGAATGTACAACTCGATCCTGATCTTGAGTTCCTGGGGCTTCGTAATCGTGATCGCCTCATTCCTTTTCCTCTATCTGGGACACCTCCTGGATGAGGTATTGGGCACCGCCCCCAACTTTATGCTCGGGTTGTTCTTCCTGGCCCTCTTTACCAGTATCGGCAGGCTTTATCAGGAAGCCTGGTTAAAACGAAAGGATTTTTGAAATCATCCCTCTAATATAAAACATAAGAGATCTTTTCATGATCCGTTGTCCTCTTAAGCCCCTTCATGCACTAGTGCAAAGGGGCTTAAGATTTTTTAATCCCTTTTCAATATTCATCCCCCTATCTTACATATTGAACCCAGGCTATTTTTTAAAATTTAGCCATCAAGTCCATTGAAACATAACATTGAGATCAGTTATCTTGAACGCCATCTCTAGTTCATTGAATACACTGCCTTTTTTATCAATAAAGCAAAAATGACTTTTGAACCGGATTATTCTTGACGAAAAATAAAAATTATGGATACTTGCAAACCGTATAACATCTCAATATCTGTGGATTTAAACTGAGGGGGACTTGCTATGAAGCGGATGCACAGTCTGTTGAAGCGTCAAATAGCAAAACGTCTGGGAGACATTAATGCTATGCCCAAAGGATGGGACGCATTACTGAATGATGTAAATGCGACATACCGGCAGATGGATCTGGATCGGAACGTGCTGGAGAGTACCTTGGAAATGACTTCTCAAGAACTTCTTCAGGCACATTCCGAAATGAATGCAGTTTTCCAGGCCTTTCCAGACCTACTGTTTCGGACAGACCGGTCGGGGACGATTCTAGATCACCAGACGTCAGGTGTAACCGATTTGCCTTTCTTAAAGGGAAAATTAATAGGGAAACAAATTTTTGATTTAGTACCCGAAAATGTGAAAAATAAGTTTCGCGAAGGAATAAAGAAGGTCAAAAAAACAAGTCCCATTGTAAGCATAGATTATTCCATAGCCGGACAAGATCATAAGTCCCATTTCGAAGCAAGAATGTTGCCCCTGCTGGAAAATCAGATCATTATTATCATAAGAAACATCACTGACCGTATGCATGCAGAGGAGACTCTGCGGGCATCAGAAGAGAAATACAGATCCCTGGCGTCTACTACAGATTCAATGTATCTCGTGGATAGAGACTACAGATATCTTTTTATGAACGAAGGCTGTCTCACAAGGTTCGACCTTCCGTTAGACAAGATTATAGGCAGAACATATGGTGAGTTTCACTCTGAAAAAACCACGACAGAGTTTGTCGACATAGTAAAACATGTATTCGAAACAGGAATATCCATCACACAACATGAATATCAAAGTGAAAGAGACGGGAGATATTTTCTTCAGACATTCAGTCCCGTCAAAGATAATGAAGGAATAACAATAGCTGTAACGGTAGCTTCAAAAGATGTCACGGAACGCAAACAGGCGGAGAAAGCGCTTGCAGAGAGCGAAGAATTCTACAGGGTTTTAGCTGAGAAGTCTTTTGCCGGTGTTTATGTAGTCCAGGATCGTAAATTTTGTTTTTTCAATTCCAATGCTGTGTCTTATACAGAGTATACCCCAGATGAATTAATAGGAATGGAGTCTATAAGCCTCGTCCATCCCGATGACAGAGAACAGCTTAGAAAGAATACTAAAGAGATGCTCCGTGGAGAACGCACCTCGCCTTACGAGTTCAGAATAATCACTAAGGGAGGTAAAATCCAATGGTTCATGGAGACGGTAACTTCCATTGTCTGGGATGGTAAACGTGCCGCCTTAGGAAACTGCATGAGTCTTGCTGAGCGCAAAAGGATGGAAGAAGAAATACGCGCTCTATCGATTACCGATTCCCTCACAGGATTGCATAACAGAAGGGGGTTTTTAACCCTCGCAGAGCAGCAATTGAAGTTTTCCGACAGGCATAAGAAGGACATGTTGCTCATTTTTGCCGATATCGATGGATTGAAGGGTATTAACGATGAAATGGGACATGAGGAAGGAGATAAAGTACTCATTTATGTAGCCGCAATTTTAAAACAAACCTTAAGATCCTCTGATGTTGTCGCACGTATCGGGGGAGACGAATTCGCTGTTCTCGCGATGGAAACGACAGAACTTTTCCCCAAAACTATTATGGAAAGGCTACAGAACTATATCGATAAATATAATAAGGAAGGAAATCGTAATTACAAAATCTCGGTAAGCATTGGTACGGCTCATTATGATCCCGAAAACTCCTGCTCCCTTAATGAGCTAATGTCACGCGCAGACAAAATGATGTATAAGCACAAGAGAAGTAAAAAATTATGACGAGTACGAATAATTCATAATTTTTTTTTCATGTAGTTTTTCAATGCAATATATTGTGCCTGTCCCCTTTCTCCCCCCCCTTCTCCCCTTTCTCGATTCTAAAATTCATTGATCGAATCAATGAGACTTCTGAGCCTGCCGAAATCCTTGCGGTTAAAGTCTATCACAAGTCGCGGCAAATGAACTACATCCACATCATCAATTTCAACATCTAAGGCCCCGGATGCTTTAATACTCCCTCCCGGCAAAAGGATGTCATGAAATTGATCTGTCAGCTTTCGGATGTCATCGGGGCTGAGCTGAGACATGAGCCGTATTACAAGACTGCCGTTGACATACCTCATACTGTGATAGCGGCGATAGAAATGATTAATCTTCTCCACCGCGTCATCAACAGAACATACCCTTTCGAAGATCGCAAAATCTGATTGGCAAATGTAGTTGCGGGCCAGAAGTTCCTCCTCAAGAAGCTTTATCAGGTGGATCCAGTAGGAACAATCCGGATTATCTATGAGCACAAGCGGCAGTGGGTAGCGTTTGCCGGTTTGCACCAACGTGAGCGTCTCCATTGCCTCGTCGAGCGTTCCAAATCCGCCCGGGAAGAGCGCGACGGCGTCTGCTTCTTTAAGGAATGCGACTTTGCGGTTAAAAAAATATTTGTAAGAGATATGCCGCGGGTTTCCCTTGATCACCGGATTCGTCTTTTCCTCGAACGGCAAGCGGATATTAACGCCGAAAGAGCGCTCGGGGCCTGCTCCCTCGTTGGCAGCCTGCATGATGCCCCCTCCCCCGCCCGTGATGACCATATAGCCTTCTTCGGCGAGCTTTTTCCCAAATTGCTTTGCCATCTCGTACACCGGATCACCCGGCTGTGTGCGCGCCGAGCCGAAGACCGTGACCTTGCGCACGTTTCGGTAGGGTCCGAAGACCTTGGAAGTAAACCGCATCTCCTTTAGCGTCGTGTTCATCAGCTTGAGGTCCGCACTCTCATCGTCCTCCTGCCCTGCCTTCAGGGCGGCGACGATCATTTCGCGGACATATTCCGGCCTCCGGATTCCCTCGGCAGTCTTCATCAATTGCTCGATAAGCTTGTCAAGGGGGCCGTTACTTTTGGTGAAATTAATTTTCATATTTTATATGTTCTCCTGTTGGTTCACTATTAAAATGTTTATTATAAAGAATAAGCCATTTTTGATTTTTTGTCGAGAAAGAAGAAGGATTATTGCCCTGAAATGGGTGCAGGTGTATTCATGTCCAATGTCTGACAAACTAAGTCCTGGCTAGATCATTGGCTATTTCACCTAACTATTGTTTATGTCCATAATGCTTTCTAAGATCACTATTACTAATAGAAATGTACACAAAGAAGGCAGGACTCACATCTGACCCCTGCCTTTTCTTCCATATTAGTTTTGTCCGAGAGATCCAGTTACGGCCCTCAGCATTGCAATCCATTATTCAGGAATCTTCATCTTTTCTCATTCAAGAAACTTATATAAGCCTTCGCTGTTTCTTCAGGCTTCTCCAACATAGGGCAATGCCCTGTATCCTTCATGATAATCGTCCGATAATTCTTCAGATTCTTTTCTAAAAAAGCAACGCCTCCTACATCCGTTATTTTGTCATGGTCCCCCCAGATGATCAGAACAGGCGCCTGAATCATGGGCAGGATGGATGCCAGAGAATATTGGGCTGGCTTCCAGGGGATGAAACCCTTGGCCCAATGCAACTAGAATAATTTCGGGGCTCAATGCCTTCACTTGCGTTGTGGCTGACTC
>DASPQI010000451.1:0-2829 GCA_035625045.1 Syntrophales bacterium
CGCAAATGGCAAGGGAGACCAGCGGATTAACCCCAAGTCTAAACAGTGCCCAGGTGGTTAAAGCTCCGAACATCATAAATTCGCCATGAGATATGTTCAGTACTCGGGCAACACCATACTGCAAACTGAGTCCCATGGCTATCAGGGCATAGAGACCTCCCAGTAGTAAACCAGCAATCCCTATGTCGAGGATTTTCACAAACATGATAATCGCTTCCTAATCTTAAAATCCCCCCTCGCCCCAAATGGGGCGAGGGGGGATCTATGATTTTCATGATTCACGCCTGCCTGCTGGCAGGCAGGGGTAGGCAGGAGTGGCGGCACCTGCTCAGTGAGGCTTATTTCTAACGGGGTTTACTTCTTCGCTGGTGTTGGTGCCGGCCAAGGTGGTTTGGGGTAAATAAATGGCGCAGTTATTTTAGTATTGGGCGATTTGGCTCCCCCTACGACTTCACACACTCCCTTTTGCCACTGAACCACCTCCCCTGTATGAGATTCTTTTGCCATAAGGCCACCACCGTCACCGATTGTCGTAAACCAAGTCGGTCCAAGAATTGTATTGAACTTCTCCGTAGCCATAATATTCCTTATCTTTTTCTGGTCAAGTGTGCCAGCCTTCTCAATAGCCTGTTTCCAAAATTCCAATCCAGCCCAATAGAGGATATGTCCCCACCAATCGTTGGCTGCTTCAGGCTTGCCTTTGTAGATTTTATTGGCTAATTCATTGGCTGCGGGAGAAGTTTTCCGGTTCCAGGTGCCCCAACCAAGGACTCCCTCCGTGGCCGGACCAAATATTTCGTGATAAAATCCGAAATTGACTCCTGGGCCGCCAAGCCAAGCCTTTGGGTTGTAGCCAAGCTCCATGGATTGCTTGCTAGCCAGGATGACCGTATCAGGATAGCAAAAAGCCAGAAAGGCATCGGCATTAGACGCCTTCGCCTCCTTTAATATAGGCGAAACGTCCTTAATGTCAGGTGGAACGCTCTTAACCCCAATGATATTAACTCCTTTCTTTGGCAGTTCTATACCCGCCACACCTGAATATTCTATGCCGTGGAGGTCAGCAATGTAAATTACATACGCCGTCTTCGCGCCCTTTTCGGCAAGAAGGTCAGCCAGAACCGGCACCTCATACCAGTCGGAGAAACTCAAGCTGATAAAAAGATAGGGCAGACTGGGAAGCATGTCCCTGATCGTCGTGGCGCCACCCTCGGCTGTCAACAGTATGTAATTGTACTTATTGGCTATAGGAGCTTGAGCAAAAAGAAAAGCGGTGCCACAGGCGGGCCACAGAAAGTCAACCTTGTCCTCTAAAATCAATTTTTCCGTCAGCCTCGTCATTGTGCCCGTATCGCTTTTATCATCATAAATTTTTAACTCGATGGGTAATTTTTTGTTGTACTCCTTCACAAATATCCCGCCCTGGGCATTGACCTCAGGAACCCATGTTTCATAGATTGGTCTGAATGCCGAGTCTCCAATCTGAGCCATCCAGCCTGAGAGAGGTCTTGACATACCAACAACAATTTTATCTTTCTTTTTCGCCTGAGCAAAAGCGGTGAGTGGAAGAACGATCAGTAGAATTGACAAAATGACGCAAACGTTAAATCTTACATTTTTCATTTTCTCCCCTCCTTCTACAGGTTTGTTGACAAACAACCTGCCCTATGATTCCTGATTCAACTGCAAGACACCTTCACCGATAAAAAAACCTATAAACAGAAAAAATATAAGTCCCACCTCCTTTCTTTCCCCGATAAAATAGGTCAGAAGGCAGTCTATCTAAACCTCTCCCCATTGTCAAGTCAATCAAAAACCGGAGTTTCCTGAGTTTCATGACATGAACCGTTAATGTAACATGTCAATTAATAATGTATGGGATCCTCTTCCCAAGAATCGTCATTCCTGCGGAGGCAGGAATCCAGTGTTTTGAATGGGTTTATTCATGCGGAGAAGAGGTTATCTCTTACTTACGCTCTGGATTCCCGCTTTCGCGGGAATGACACTCATTGGTCATCGATGTTTTTCAATGCTTTTGAAGTATTTCAATTAGTTGCATAATCCGGTCTGTAAAACTCAGGAAACCCCAGAACCAAAACGGTAGCTTTGGCTTGCCTACAGTTTCAAAATCGGTTTGATCACGCGCCCTTTTCCCATGTCTTCCATCGCCTTGTTTATTTCATCGAATGGATAGAATGTGATCAATCGGTCAAAGGGGAACCGCCCTTTCAGATACAATTCAATGAGAATGGGGATAAATACATCTGGAACGGAATCGCCTGCGATGATCCCCCTCACTGTCCGGCCGTTCATGATCTTGTCCATATCCAATGTGACCTCTGTGCCAGGTGCTACAGCCCCAACCAGCCCGCAGACCCCACAGCGGGGCCCACCGCGAGGCAAGGAATCCACACCCTGCCGTAACACCTTGGGATCGCCGACACACACCAGGGTGAAGTCTGCGCCCTCACCCGTGATCTCTTGGATTGCGGCAACCGGATCCACCTTGGCGGAATTGATGGTATGCGTGGCGCCAAATTTCTGAGCCGTCTCCAGGCGGTCCGAATTGATATCAACGGCAATAATGGTGGTACAACCGCACACAATCGCCGCGAGAATAGCGCTCATTCCTACCGGACCGACACCGAACACTGCAATCGAAGCCCCTGGCTTGGGATGAAGCGTGTTCATGACTGCGCCTGCGCCGGTTCGGATGCCGCAACCCATGGGGCCGAGGATCTCGATAGGGACGTCTTCTCTCACCTTTACGATGTTCCGTTCGTTGGCCAACGCAAAATTTGCAAAGGAAGACTGGCCAAAAAAAGAGCC
>DASPQI010000452.1:0-5666 GCA_035625045.1 Syntrophales bacterium
TGTTCTCAGGAAGGACAAGAAGTCCCGAAACATCTTTTCTTCGTCACGCATCCTATGGGCTACGAATGAGACATATTCGTCTCTGCCTTCTCCGCAAACGACAACCCCAATGAGATAGTCAACCGGATCAATCTCGCCTTCCATATCCGGCTGATCTGTTCCTTCTAGGTCGAGGAAGATTTCGGTGGATTTTGCCGGGAATCTCAGGGCTGACCAGTCGATGGGAATCGGTTCATTTTTTATGATAGCTTGAGCGCTTAAAATGAGTTTTTTGGCGGTAGTCTCACTTATTCCCTGAATGGCAGATAAAGCATCAACCTTTGCATATGAAATATCCCAGATTTTTTTATATCCCTGTGTAACCAATTTCTCTTTAGTTCGAGGGCCGACTTGCCCGACCAGCGAGACATCTCTCATCCTGATTGCCTCATGATTGCTGTACCTTTCCCACGGCCATTCGGAGGCATTATAGGTTGCCGTAGGCCGTTCTATGCTGTCCAGAATTGCCTGTGTCCCCTTGATGGCACTTAGCAGTTCCACCTCATAATCTGAGAAGTGATATTCCAGCGTCTCCAGATCATAGTTGATGATACGGAATGTCTCCGGAATGCACTCCTGTATTTTGGTAAGCATGTGTGTATAAAATGCCGCCTGAAGTATATGTTCCTTCCTGATTTTCTTTGCCTGTTTTATTTCTGTCACGGTGTAATGGTAGTTGCCGAAAACGGAAGGACGATCATGCCTCTTCTCAAGAACGTCTATTCTTCCCTGCATGTTTTCCGGGAAATATAGCAGAGGAAGTCCGCGGACGACCTCGGCCCCTCTTGCCATTTCACCGAGTATTATGCGAAAACCTTCCTCGGGTGTTTCAAAATGGATTGCCCTGTATTCAGGGTATCTGTTCTCTATTACCCTGTGTTCGTGCTCAAGCCCTCTTTCCAAAAGGAGTTCACGGTAAGGGCTCATCGGATCCTTTCCTTCTTCTGAAACAAATTTTTCACAATAAATATTGAAAGGGCAGGTATGATAGAGTGATACATTCTGCGCTGTCAGTTCACCCTTGAAGGGACCAGAAAGGCAGCGATGAAAAATTTCCTCAACGGGTATCATTTCATTTTCACAAAGCGGTGTCGTTATAACTGGTGAACCGTATGCAGGGTTATAATCAGAGTATAGCAAATTATCTTCAGAGATTAAGTGCACCGCCGGCAAGCAAAATCTTCTTCTGCCTCTCTGACAGGTTGTAAACAACCTCGAATGAAACGCCGCTCGTGATATTTACAACGATCATCTTGCCGTTCTCTTTGATGACATTTCTGGCATCGGGCATCTTAATGCTATCCCCCTGATTGACGAGGTCGTAATTTTTTTCATCTTTGAAGGTCAAGGGGAGGATTCCGAAGTTTATCAGATTCGCCGAATGGATTCTCTCAAAAGACTTCGCGATAACGGCCTTCACGCCAAGAAACATCGGGCACATGGCGGCATGTTCCCTCGAAGAGCCCTGTCCGTAGGAAATTCCGGCAACAATGATGTTGTGCCTTCCCCTATCCTGGATTTTTTTGGCACGTTTATAAAAGCGTCCGTCCAGCAGTTCGAAAAAGTACTCCGAATATTTTGGTATGTTTGAACGGTATTTCATCCGGGTACCAGCAGGGATGATATGGTCTGTGGTGATTTTATCCCCAACCTTGATCGTTACCTCACCCTGAATCATCTCGGGGAAGGGGTCATTCCTGGGGGGGGTGCCGATATTCGGACCCCTGTATATTTCTACTGCGGATGGATTATCCGTATCCTCAGGTTTTATTATCATGCTGTCGTCGATATAGAACTGCCTGGGCATTTTCACTTCAGGATATTTCATGCCCAGGTCGCGTGGGTCGGTAAATCTGCCCGTGATTACGGCTGCTGCTGCCGTTTCGGGGCTTACTATATAAACATCCGCATCAAGTGTACCTGAACGGCCGAGATAATTTCTATTAGATGTCCGGAGAGACACACCCTTTGTCTGCGGACTCTGGCTGTTTCCGATGCAGAAGCCGCACGCGTTTTCCATGAGGCGTGCCCCTGCCTGGATAAGATCGGCAAGATAACCGTCTCTGGCAAGATTTTCCAGAACCTGTCTGGAGCCGGGGGTGATTATAAAACTGACGTCAGGATGAACTACTTTGCCTTTTAAAATCTTGGCGACTGTTACCAGGTCTTTGTAGGATGAATTGGTACAGCTTCCGATACAAACCTGATTGACCTTAATGTCCCCCACATCCCTGACGGTGCTGATCTTATCGGGACTATGAGGTTTCGCGGTAAGGGGAACCAATCCGGAGAGGTTTATATCTACTATCCGTGCATATTCCGCATCCGGATCCGCTGTTATTTCCCGCCAGTCCTTTTCCCTTCCTTCGGCCATTAAGAAAAGTCTTGTCATTTCATCACTGGGGAAAACAGAGGTGGTTACACCGCACTCCGCTCCCATGTTGGCGATTGTCGCCCTCTCCGGTGCTGACAGAGCTGCTGTTCCGTCTCCTCCATATTCGAATATAAAGCCGACATTTCCCTTCGTGGTAAAGATTTCAAGAACCTTGAGGATGATATCTTTAGCTGAGACCCAGTGAGGAAGCTTGCCGGTGAGATTGATCCTGACTACCTTAGGACATGCAAGATAGAATGGCTCTCCCGCCATGGCCAAAGCCACATCAAGTCCGCCCGCCCCGATAGCAAGCATGCCCAGGGCTCCCCCCGTAGGGGTATGACTGTCGGAGCCAAGGAGTGTTTTACCGGGTTTTCCAAACCTCTCAAAATGAACCTGGTGACAGATGCCGTTGCCTGCCCGCGACAGGTATATACCGTACTTCTGGGCTATAGTCTTCAGATACCTGTGGTCATCCGAATTTTCAAAGCCGATCTGAATGGTGTTATGGTCGATATAACTTGCCGACAATTCAGTTCTTACCCTGGGGATTTTCAGCGCTTCGAACTGAAGATAAGCCATAGTCCCTGTTGCGTCCTGCGTCAGTGTCTGATCGATTTTAATGCCGATCTCGTTATTGGGTGCATATTTACCGGAAACAATATGTGCGTCTATAATTTTTTCGGTTATCGATTTGCCCATGATTTAATTTTCTGAATTTTCATTCCTTTGGCGTAAGAATTATGGCGATTCTCCGATTCTTCGCCCTTCCTTCCGAAGTGTCATTGCCGACAACTGGCTTGAATTCACCAAAGGCCGTGGCCGATAACAGGGTGGGGTCGATTCCTTGCTGTTGCAAGTATTTTGTCACATTGATAGCACGGGCTGCCGATAGTTCCCAGTTGGTGGGATACTTCTTCACGAGCATGCCCTTGATTCTCACATTGTCGGTATGTCCCTCAATACGGATTGCCTTATCCTTCACATTTTTGAGGATCTCTATAACCCTGTTCAAAACGGCTAGTCCCTCTTCTGTTACTTCTGCCTGTCCGGAGGCAAAAAGGATTTTATCCACCACATCCAGGGTCAGTTTCCCTTTAAGTTCTGATATCGTGACCTGACCTTTTGCAATCTCACCCTTCATTTCCTGCATGAGCTGCTTATACGTATTACTCTCAGTCTGGACTGCTTCCTCTTTCTTTTTCAACTCGGCAAGATTTTCCTTTAATTTTGTATTTTCAGCTTCGAGGTTGGCATTTTTCTGTCTCATCTCTGTAAGTGTCTTTGACTGGTCACTGGTCGCATTTGCAAAAGCTTCTTTTAGCTGATCTCTGTCCGCCTTCATATTGTTGTATTTTTGCTGGAGAGATGCGAGCTCTTTTGCCTGGTTGTTCGCTTCCGCAACCTTCTTCTCATAAGTAGATGTCGTAACGCAGCCACCGATAAAAAAAGAAAACATTAGAACCCATATGAATAATGATAAACTCTTATGCATGGTTTGCCTCCTTCATTTTTTAATATATGTGGTTGTATTCTTGTACCAACGTGTATATTTTTTTTTATGCAATTTGGCCACATTTAATTAAGCGATTACCGACTGCAATATGTTATTAGCACGCAGATAAGAGTACTTATGGAAGGATATAGGGGGTGTGAAAATAAATCAATAAAAAAATGGTTTATAAATATTTTATCTGATTCAAGCACAAATAAAAATGGGACATGTGAGTGCCCCGTTTTTTTAAAAAAATTTCATTTTATTTTTTAGCTATTCAGGGAGACTATACTCCACTATCCAATCCTTTAATTCTGACAGCTTTGACAAATCGTTTATTGTAGTAAGGTTTATCGAGTGTATCAATCCTCACCATTCTCTGCCGGCCGGCTGCCGCGTGGACGAATTCATTGTTTCCTATATATATACCCACATGGCCATACGCCCGCCTTGTGTTGAAAAAGACAAGGTCACCTTCCTTCAATTCATCCTTCGATATGCGCTGCCCTACATGTGCTTGTTCTCTTGCTGTTCTGGGAAGGCTGACATCAAAGAATTCGTAAATCTTCCTCACAAATGCTGAACAATCCAAACCCCTGACAGATGAACCACCCAATCGATAGGGAGCTCCTAAAAATCCTTTGGCAACCCTGACAAATAGTGACCGCTCATGCGGGCTGTTCCATTTACCCAATAATTCAGTTCTTGTTTCAACATCCTTTTCTGCTTCGAGCAGGCTGTCATTCATAACAATGTCTTCATCATCGCCAAGCTGGTCATCATCATCTTCTTCTGTTTCATCTGTTTCATCAGTCTGAGCCACAGCAAGCTCTCTCACGGCACTATGCCTTGCCAGTACAAGTTGATGGCCTATTTTCAAGGATTTTTCATTTACATGATTCAGCCTTTTGATTTCACTTATTGAGTAGCCGGTATTTTTTGCAATGGTTTTCAGGGTATCTCCTTTTTTCACCACGTAATATTCGGCGTTATAAGAATGTGTCTTCTTAGATTTAGCGACCTGTTTTTTACCGTTATCCGGGATGGTTAGAATTTGTTTTGGTTTGAGGGCACTGCTTGTCAGACCATTGGCTTCCATCAATGACTGAGTAGTAACGCCGAACTTTTTTGCGATCTTGGCGAGTGAATCACCCTGTCTGACCTTATATTCCTTTGCAAGCACCTCTTGGCTGAGGCCAAATGCGGTGAATAGGACAACCAGTCCCATCCATAGGAAAATCTGCCGTTTCATCATGAAGTACCTCCTCTTTTCCATTCGGGGGAACCCACATTTTGTTAACGGTGCACAGATTTTGAAATGGATTACAAACTGCACACAGAAAAGCTAACAAAATCTTCTACAAAAAAAATATTTGTAAGTCAAAACAAATTTTCTCACAAACGACATTTTTTAAAGGATCGTCGGGTATAATATATTTTAGAAGATGGTAAAAAACTGTGATTTAAATCACGAACATTCTATTTATGAAGACGAATTTATTCACCTTCTAATGATCTGTCAGGTTAAATGTATCAAAACTCGTGCCAAACTGGGCAATCTTGGTAAAATTTCGCAGTAAACTGAATATGGGTATGTTTTACTTTTTCCACTGAAAACTTCATGCGTTTCGTGGCTAAAAATCTCGTAACTACTGAACATAAATGTAGGTTTTTTGTAGAGTGTAAACACAAATGTGCGTTAATTATGGAAATATATTCGATTAGTATGAGGCTAATGCCATATAACTTTGAAAAACT
>DASPQI010000453.1:0-2186 GCA_035625045.1 Syntrophales bacterium
ACCAGGGGAAATTTAAATTAATGATTTCTCCCTGGTGCAACATTTCTATCGTATTTAACAACGTCAGACTTGAATCGGAAAGTTCATCGCCGATTAACCAAGGCTCAACAAGGATTAGCCCGGTTATGGCCTCCAGCAAAATGAATGGAGCTAAAACCATACCGACATAAGTATGTATTTTCTTTATAATAGAATGATATTGCATTGATGGACGATCCTTTCATGGATGCTATAAACGAGTAAATTTCCTTCCAAATAATTACATTAGAAAGAACGGCTTCAATCAGACACCAAAAATGTAAAAATATAGAGACAAAAGACCCCTTTTTATGTTATGAATAAGTTGCTACACAAAAACATAACAGAAAGGGAGTTCAAATGTCTCTACCATTAAGCATATCAAAATCATCTCCAATTCGCAATTTTATTATCGGTCTTTCTTTTCACTTTTATTTTTCAAAGGCCGTTTTTAATCATATTGAGGAATTTCTTTATGCAGCGGTGCAAACTGGTTATCACGGGAAAGTTGTTAATATGGTTGGACTTAGTTATGCGCTGTGTCACCGAACAACATATGGTCATTTTTTAAGCCACGGGTCTTGGAACGAACAGTTTATCTGGCGTGCACTTCAAAAGAAGGGCGTACAGCTAATTTATAGAAAAGATGCTCAGCCTAATGAACCTATTTTTGTGATTTATGACGATACCCTTAGTGAAAAGACAAAGCCCTCGTCAAAGGCTTGTTGTCCTATTGCCAAGGCTGGATTTCATAAGTCACATCTCAAAAATAAGCAAGTCTGGGGCCATCAGATGATAGCAACCTTGTTATCTAGTGAGCGCCGAGTTGTACCCTTTGCCCTCGATCGCTACGAAAAGGGCGGTCCAAGTAAAATCGATATAGTATGTCAAAAAGCAGAAGAATTGCCTCTGACTTCGCGCCCAGCTTATGTACTGTGTGACTCATGGTACACATGCGAGAGTGTAATTAATGCCCATTTCAAGAGGGGCTATCATCTTATTGGCGGATTAAAAACAAACCGGATCATCTATCCCCAGGGAGTTCGCATGCAAATTCAGGATTTTGCCCAGCATATTCAACAGAATGATGTCCACCTCGTTACCGTGGGCTCATCTAGATATTGGGTTTATCGCTATGAAGGTCCACTCAAAGGGATTGATCATGCAGCCGTCATTTTATGTTGGCCCGAACATGCCTTCAAGAAGCCGAAATGCTTACGTGCCTTTTTGAGCACGGATGACGAACTTTCAACTGAAACAATTCTCAATTACTATAGCCAAAGGTGGCCGATTGAAATCTTTTTCCGCCAAACGAAAGGAAATCTGGGCCTCAATAAATACCAGGTTCGTTCAGAAGTTGCTATTGATCGAATCTTGGCCTTAATAGCACTTTGCTATTTTTATTGTGTTCTCGGTTCTGGACGGTATATCAATTTGGGTGATGGGCTTAGATCAGCCCGTTCCGTAACAGAGCGGGAGAAAGTTGGATTTATTTATGATGCCGGTAAAAATGGCCTTTCATTAGAGGCAGTTTTGGAAAGGTTGAAAATTGCCTAATTACCTCAATGGTAATAAATGGTATGAAATCTTATCGTTTATAGGTTATATCATTACTTTGAACACCCTAAAAATATCTAAGTATCAACAGGAGATAATAAATGGAGAAGCTTAGCATACGCGACTTAAAAAAATATTTACAAGAACTACCTTCCGATAATGTCATTGCCGATATTATTACCCTCTGCAAAGATATTCCAGAAGTTAGAGACTATTATTTTACAAAGATTTACCCAGGTGCAGAAGAAGTTATATTAGAAAAATATAAAAAAGTTATTGAAAATGAATACTTCCCTGCCCGTGGCTTTGGCAATGCTAGATCATCTATAGCTAGGAAAGCCATTAGTGATTTCAAGAAAATTTCCAAGTCACCAGTTAATGTGGTTGATTTATTGTTTTTCCATGTATCCATAGGGGTAGATTATACTAATGAGTATGGTGATATCGATGATTCGTTTTATACCAGCCTAGAAAATAGTTTCGAACAAGCGCTGAAATTTAGCTTTCAACATGGCATCAACAACGCAGTTAAAGAAAACGCGAAAACTTTGTGTGAAAAATGCCAGGGATTTGGCTGGGGATTTAGTGATTCCATTCGTGGTATTTATTGG
>DASPQI010000454.1:0-3997 GCA_035625045.1 Syntrophales bacterium
TATAATTCTTGGAAAGTACTTGGGGGGTATACCCATATCCTTTAACCCACCAGACGCTATTATTGATGTAGAGCCGTCTGGGTTTTTTATTATCTTCGTGCCTGGTTTGGGATTTAATAAATCAATGTGAGCATGTTGAAACATAACGAACATATTTTCAAGTTTCTCTTTTATTAACGAATGCTCACACGACCATAATACATTTCCCCTAACTTCCTTTACTACTCCTCTGATTTTTTCGCTCCTAAAAGTCTTATAATGTGGATAGAATGTCATGTCGTTCCTGAGGTGAATACTTACACCACTATGAATATTCAAAATCAATTTATCTCTCGTGAGTATAGGTTCTATGCCGTTTGCAGAAAACGGGTGTGATCCAACTACATCGTTATCTCTGCCATAAAACATATCCCTGATAAACTGATCTGTCACTTCAGACCTTGGAAATTCAATGGAAAGAAAGCCGTCTTCATTAACGCCAGGCATCTCTATAAAGCTATGGAGAGGGATTTGTGTGCCAACTTTAATAGGAAACAAATTCAAAAATGTGTCGTCTGTTATCTGCGACCGTACTTTGGGGATATTTTGACCACCGGTGTTACATTGAGAATATACGTTTCCGATAACTTCCAAGCCAAATGGAAGGGGAATTAAAAGAACGCAAAAAATGACAAATAACCGGACGAAAATCATGTTTCCACCTCGTCTGTTGAATAACATGTGCCAATCAAGGTAATTGTTTCGGAACAGTCCTCTTTCCTATAATAACATTTTGCAGCTGAGCATTTGAACCCTTGTTGACATACACGTTTACATATTTTAGTCAAAGGATTACACTTTCTGACACAAACCGCTTCTGGAATAGCAATGGCTCTATACAGAGAGTAACCTGGCGGTGAATCTGGACATTTTATATAATTCTTAAGAAGACCAGAAGGATCAGTATAATTTACCGGATTATTTCCAGTGTACGCATATAAGTTGATCCCCCCATCAAACCCAATCGGATCTCTGGTCAGAAACCTACCTGCTTTGGGATCATAATATCTTGCGCGAGATATTCCAATAGCCCTGCCTCTTAGAAGGCTTCTTTTTTGACCCCATGAATAATACCATCAAAGAGATGTTACAAACTAAGTATTGAGGGTACCCGGGATTCGAAGTATGTAAATTAACTGGTATGATATCCTTTGATATTATCGCCAGTATTACGTCCCCTAATTGTCTTTAAATATTTTGGTGGATTACCAGATACTGCAATTATTAAAGCAATAGAAGCGCCCCATAATAAAATAAATTGACATGTACCAAAAATACACCAAATGAAAAAACTCCAGCTACTAATAACATTATGAATCCACATTGTTGTTACATTTATTATAGATAAAATAATAGCACCAATGCACATGACAAAAATCACGCCAGCCACTACCCTAAACAAAGGTCGTACTAACATAGAATTCTCCTATACTATAGACTATATTAATCTGTCCCTCATTAATGTGAAAGTTATTCTTATCGGTTGTTACAGCCACATCTAGTCTCACAGTCCTTGCTGCAAGCTACCTGCTCATATGAACAATTAATTATCGAGCCGATAGTATAGCCAAAACAGAATGCACCACATATTGGAGCAGCATTGCCCCTAGTTAATATCATACAAACTATGGCACAAGTTGGCGGTCCATATATTAGTTCTGTCCAACATTTACCCGCTTCTGCGGCACAATTTATTGCACATTTATTTAGACATTTAGAATCACAACAATCAAGACCATTTGGATCAGTAAAGTTTATTGGACTATTTTTAACATATGCATATTGGTTAATCCCACCCGCAAATCCGATCGGATCCCTCTGTAGGAACCTTCCTGCTTTGGGATCATAGTATCTTGCGCGGTAGGTATATTTATATTTGAAAGATCAAAAAGTAGCCATTGTTCGAGTCCGTAGTTGCTCACCACTAAGAATTGGCACGTCTACTAAAAAGGTTAACTGACATCCTTTCTTTTCTTTCTAATTTCATTCCAAATACTTTAATATTTATTCACTCCCAAAAGATGATGACCAAATGATCTATTTACCAGAACGAACTGGGAGAGCTCGAAAGCGGTCGAAGGACGGATCAATCCAGTCCCGATTGCCATTGAGGAAGACAAAGTTGGCAACCCTAGAAAATGTTTCAGAAGCCCAAGGGCAGCAACTTGTTATTTCTATCAAACTAGTAATATGGTAACCATCTTGGTTATCCTTGCTTTCATCATACAATCCTGCGAGCTCGTTCAGTGTTGGCATCCGCCAGTCTGTATAGCCACCCAAACGGTAATTATCACAGTAGCTCTTAGCATTCTGCCGGTTGATGTTCGATCCGTTGTCTTTCGCGGCCCACATCAGGTTCGTCCTGGTGTCTAGTACCGTCCCGTTGTCATAGACAATAAAGTGGCCATCCCTTTTGATCTCATTTGCTTTTGAGACAGACTGCGACTTTCCCATGGCAAGTTGTTCTTTCCCTTCTGCCATCTTTTGTTTCTCTTCCCCTAAAGATCCTCTTTGTTGAGATTTCATCTTTTCAATTTCACATTTCATTTCCTGTACGATCTCTTTTAACTTGACCTGAATTTGTGGCATGTGTTTCTGCACTATTCCCACGGAATATTGCACTGCAATGGGCATTTTATCAATCACAGACTTTCCAACTGGACTTTTGTAGAACGCAAGCATGCCTTTCAATTCATCTTCAGTAAAAGTTTGAATGTAGACAGAGACAATATCCTCTTTTAATGCCTGCCAGTTCAATGTTTCTTCCATTAAATTGATTATTTTATCAGTGTATTTCTTGAGTATAGGTCTCATTGCTTCAGGTGCGCCCATCTGAACAAATTGTTGTTCCATCATTGAACGAATCTGGTTAAAAAAAGGTTTAATCATCTGATCACTCTTCATAGTGATCAGCAAATCTTCAGCAATTACCTTCTTTGAAACCTCGTCTGCATAGGAAACAGAACTCAATATGGATAAAACAATAATCACGCTTACTACAAATGTCTTCATGAATTCCTCCAATCATAATCATGAAACTTGACACAAAGCTCGATGAATTTCCGTTTGTAAGGTCATACCTTTTAAATAAAATCGGTATTTTTAAGCTTAACTTAAGGTAAAATAATATTAGTTTATATAGGAAAAAATACGGGGATAAAACTAGTATCGGAATGGGATTGTTTAAGGTTTATAAACCACGAGAGCTTAGGAGATATATTGGCAATTCGTAATTAAACGACTTCTACTGATAACTGTTTATACTGTTGAATAAAAAAACAAAACCGAAAAATGCAACTTACAAGGAAGAAAACTTGCCCAGTTGATTGATAGAATAGGCATTCTTGAACTTGCATCTTTCTCCCGGTTATTAACGGTTGAAAATAAACGAGACGTTGCCACACACCAACCACCTACGAGTCAACGATTTTAAAAACGTTTTGGAGATGCGAATTACAGTTTGAAAGAGAGAGGTATAGAAAAAGAACAGTTGCGAATATCCTGAAAATCTTCTTTGCCCCGATAATCATTTGTAACCTCCCTTCAATCCCAGATTTTTGTCCTCTTCATTTATGATCTTAATTAATAGTGGCAGGTCCTTTGAAGTATAGTCACCCGGGGGAGAGGGCATTCCCCGCCGCCTCTCTTCATATGTCTTCGCCCTCTGCAACCACATAATCCCCAAAATGCCCTTCCAGTGAGCTTGTCCATTACGTATTTCTTTCTCCTGACCTATAGCGCCAGCAGAGAAAAATTCCTCTGTCATTGGACCATTGTTAAAGTAGTACGACGGTCCGCAAGTGCGCATATAGCCCGGCTTATAAATTATAAAATCAGCGAAACTGTCCCTCGAAAATGGTATAAAGCTGATGTAGGAAGGGATGTAAAATTCACCCTTGGCGTCCGTCAGGGTTTCCCTTACGTCAAATAATGTAGACCCCGGCCCGCCTGGCCCGCC
>DASPQI010000455.1:0-10603 GCA_035625045.1 Syntrophales bacterium
GGAAGTGCATTCCGTTGCACCGGAGGAGTTGGCGCTAGTCGCTGTAACAGGATGACGGAAGGCCTTTGCCAATGCAGCTGCGACGGGGTGGCTGGAAATTCGAATTCCTATTTTCCCTGTTCCTGCCGTAAGAAGGGAAGAAACGTTCTGAGATGCTGTAAATACGAGGGTGAGCGCCCCAGGCCAAAATGTTTCTATGAGGCACAGCGCGCTTTCCGGGATTTCCTCGACAAGGTCTCTTAAATCACTGCGGTATCCAATAATAACGGAAAGGGGGTTTTTTGCATTCCTTCCTTTGATAAGGAAAATTCTTTCAATGGCTTTTTCGCTGCGACCATCGGCTCCGAGTCCATAAAATGTCTCCGTCGGATAAGCAATGACTCCTCCTTCTTTGATAATCCGTACAGCTTTAGTAAGCAGGTGCGCATTTGGATTCTTGGGATCGATTTTCAGGACTTCCGGCATGATGTAAGATTTTCCTGCTTCTTTTCTATCTCCCTTGCCATATCTCGGATAAATGAATGCAATTTTTTCCGAAGGGCGCTATCTTCAACGGCAAGGATTCGGACAGCTAGCAGGGCGGCGTTCTTTGCTCCTGCCTTTCCCACGGCCATTGTGGCAACAGGGACGCCGCCGGGCATTTGTGCAATCGATAATAGTGCATCAATCCCGCCGAGTGCCGTTGCATCTATTGGGATGCCGATTACTGGAAGAAGCGTCTGGGAAGCAACCACGCCGGCTAGATGGGCAGCGGCCCCTGCGCCGACTATGATGACCTTAATGCCCCTTTGAGCTGCCTCCTTTGCAAAGGAGGATGTTCTTTCTGGAGAGCGATGGGCCGAAGTCAAGAAAACCTCGTGAGGAACTCCAAAGCCTTCTAGAGCCTTTATGGTTTCATTCATGACAGGAAGGTCGGAATCACTTCCCATAACTACGCTGACGATGGGGCCGGATTGTTTTTTCATATAGATTATCCTTAATTAATAAATGCAAAATGAAAAAGGCAAAGTGCAAAATAAGAAATAGATAATGCAAAATTAAATGATGAAGATGATTCTATGACTTTGATTTTTCATTTTGAAATTTACATTTTGCATTAATGTTTAAAGTGTCTCGTTTCCGTGAAGATCATTGCAATGCCATGTTCATCCGCTGCTTTGATTACTTCTTCATCTCTGACGGAGCCGCCGGGTTGGATGATGGCGGTAATGCCTGCCTCAGCCGCCATATCAACGCCGTCTCTGAATGGGAAAAAGGCGTCTGACGCCAAGACGCAGCCTTTTGTGGGCAGATTGGACTTCATTGTGGCGATTTTTACAGAATCAACCCGGCTCATCTGTCCCGCTCCCACACCAACAAGTTGGTCTTTTGAGGCATATACTATCGCATTTGATTTGACATGTTTAACTACACGCCATGCAAAGTCCAGCGCCTTGTATTCTTCCTCCGTAGGCGGCCTTTTCGTAACAATCTTTGCTTTCCTTATATCAAAATCATCTGTGTCCCTCTCCTGAACGAGAAGTCCGCCTACTACCCTTCGGAAGTCATAACCGGCGGGCCTCACGCCGGTAGAGGGAATTTCAAGGAGTCTCAGGTTCTTCTTGGCGCTCAAAACGGCTTTTGCCTCTTCGTCAAAGCCCGGAGCAATGATGACTTCCAGAAAAATTTTGGCCAGTTCTTCGGCTGCTTTTTTGTCGACTTGCCTGTTCAGGGCAACGATCCCCCCGAAGGCAGAAACGGGGTCCGTTTCCATGGCCTTCCTGTAGGCTGTAGCGATGTCACTCCCGGAAGTAGCCGCGCCGCAAGGGTTCGCATGCTTGACAATGACGGTTGCAGGCAACGCAAAGTCGGATACCATCTGCCACGCGGCATCGCTGTCCATGATGTTGTTGTAAGACAGTTCTTTTCCCTGCAGCTGACGTGCGCTGGGTATGGCGGAAATGTGCTGTTCGGTTTCCCGGTAAAAGGCTGCGTGCTGGTGGGGGTTCTCACCATAGCGGAGATCCTGTGATTTCACAAACTGAACAGTAAAAGTATCGGGGAACATCTTCCTGGTGCCATCAGGGCCAATACCGCCAAGGTAGTTTGAAATGGCGGCGTCGTATCTGGCTGTAAGCTGGAAGGCCTTCGCGGCCAGAAAGAAGTTTGTGGCTTCCGAGATATTCCCTCCCGTGGCTTTCATTTCATTCAGAATACCGGCGTAATCTTCCGGATTGGTCACAACGCTGACGTATCGGTAATTCTTCGCTGCTGCCCGGATCATGGCAGGTCCGCCGATATCGATATTTTCAATAGCATCATCAAGCGCACAATCCTTTTTTGCCACAGTGTCTTCAAACCGGTAGAGGTTGATGATGACCATGTCGATCATGTTGATGCGGTGCTCCGCCGCCGCTTTCATGTGTTCTTGATTATCACGTATGGCAAGAAGGCCGCCGTGGATCATCGGATGAAGCGTCTTAAGCCGTCCATCCATCATTTCAGGGAAACCTGTGTAATCGGAGACGTCCGTCACGTTTATGCCGCCCGCCCTTAACTGGACGGCAGTTCCCCCCGTGGATAGTATCTCTACACCGAAATCCTTGAGCCCTCGCGCAAACTCGACAATGCCCTTCTTATCGGTGACGCTGATCAGAGCCCTTTTGATTTTATTCATATTCATTTCATCGACCTATTAATTATTGGAGGAATCATTTAACTTTACCTCTTATTTGTTGCATATGGCGGATTCTTTTTTCTACGAGCGGTTCTGTGCCGATGTCCGGCCTGTGGTCAACGGGCCCTTTGATTGCCGATATAGCCTTTTCCGCTATCTGTTCCGCTTTATCGAGATTGTCCGCAATGCCCACCACACCGATGGCACGGGATGTGCTCATATAAAGACCGTCTTCTCTTTTATTAACGGACGCGTAGTACAAGCGCGCCTTGCCCACGTTGCCGACCTCTATTTTTGCCGAAGTCGATTGGGCATCGGGATGATCCTTGGGAAGGCCATAGCCTTTTGGGACGGCGTATTTACATACCGTTGCCTTTTTTTCAAATTCGATATTCATTCTGTCCAGGGTGCCGTCGATAATGGCCCCGCACACATCGACGAAATCGGTTTTCAAAAGTGGCAGTGTATTCATTGCCTCCGGGTCTCCGAAGCGGGCGTTGTATTCCAGGAGCTTGATGCCGGCTTTAGTGATGATGAATCCACCGTACATGATGCCCTTGTAATATTCACCCGTCTCTTTGTAGATTGCCTCTGCTACCTTTTGGGTGATAGCAAGACCCTCAGCTACATCTTTCTGAGTCATGAACGGTAAGGCATGATCTTCACAGGAATACGAACCCATCCCTCCCGTATTGGGGCCCTTATCGCCAACGAATCGCCTCTTGTGGTCCTGAACGGGCGGTGTTGCAACCACGGTTTTGCCGTCGCTTAGGCACTGGAGTGAGAATTCCTCACCTTCCAGTCTTTCGTCGATAATCACACTCGGATGCTTTGTTAAAACTTGTTTGCAATAAAGAAGAGCCTCTTCCTTCGTATGAAAGTGGTCTCCTTGAACCATGACCCCTTTGCCGCCTGTCAGGCCGTCCGGTTTTACAACAATGCCGTCGAGTTCATCGAGGAATTGCTTGATCCCTTCCATGGATGTAAAAATTTTAAATTTTGGGTTTCCCGGTATGTTATATTTACTGAGTAAATTTCTCGTGAAGGATTTTGATGTTTCAAGACGGGCCAGGCTTTTTGTGGGACCGACAGCAGGAACGCCGGCCTTTTTCAGGGAATCAACTACTCCGTTATTCAATGGGTCTTCCGGTCCAATGACGGCGCAATCCACGCGGCATTCTTTTGCAAAACTATTGACCTGAGCAAGGTCGCTGTAGCTTCCAATAAAGACTTTTTCCGAGAGGGAAGCAATACCCGGGTTGTTGGCTTTCATAAAAGAAAAAAGCCTGGGGCGGTGCTTTGACTGTACTATTGCCTCAGCGATGGCATGTTCACGGGCACCGTTTCCGATCAAAAGGACGTTAATCATAGCATTTCTCCTCATACAATTTTTTTTCAAGAACATTTGTGGCCTGCTCGTACACCGCGTAACACTAATTTTGAAATTTCTGCCCTTTGGGCTCTTAAATATCGGAAAAAATCATCCGAGTCAAACAAATCCGATCACATATTATTAATAGTTTGTCTTTCCAATATAAAATTTGATAAAATAAAATTTATTATCAGGGGTCAAGGATTCAGGGATTCGAGTGAATATAAGAAGGATGCTCAATTTTACTTGTGAGAAGAGTTGGATAACAACCACTTGAACCCTGAAACTCTGGATTATCAAATCCTTTAAATAAGAGCAGAACTTTAAATAACATTGGATTACCTGATTACATTCAAAATTGTATTACTTGTTCTTCTCCTTATCCTTTCGGGATTTTTTGCCTGTTCAGAGGCCGCCCTTTTTTCGCTCACCCCTCTTCACCTTCATAAAATGAAGGAGGATAGATCTCCTTTCCTGTCATATGTAAATAGGCTTTTAGAACATCCGAGGAGACTCCTCATTACTATCCTGGTAAGTAATGAATCTGTCAACATTACCATATCCGTTATCATGGCCTCCCTTTGTATTTATGTATTCGGTGCAGACGGCAAGTGGCTGGCGGTTGCCATGACTACTCCTATGTTGCTTATTTTTGGAGAGGCTATTCCAAAAACCTTTGCCGTCATTCGTCCTATATCATTTTCTTCATTCGTATCGCCTTTAATAGTGATCATCGCCAAAATCGAGCATCCTGTTGTTTGGCTATTGGAAAAGATATCCGGGTTATTTGTGTATATGTTCTCAGGCAGAGGTTCAACAACAGAGAAGGGAGCTATTACGGAAGATGAATTCAAAACCCTCATAGATGTCTACCAGAAGGAAGGAGGCCTGGAAGAAGTGCAGCGGGATCTCATTCATAGAGTGTTTGGCTTGGCCGATAAGCCGGTTTCGGAAGTTATGATTCCCCGTGTCGAGATGTTCTGTCTTCCCATATCTCTTGGTATGGCAGAGATGGAAAAGGAGATCATCAAAGCGCGTCATACGAGGATACCTGTTTGCGGGATCGATCGGGATGACATCCTAGGGATATTGTTTGCCCGCGATCTCTTAAGTGGAATGTCCGGGGAAGGCAGGGGCGTTAATATATACAAACTGTTGAGAAAGCCGTACTTCGTCCCTGAGGAAAAGAGTGCGGGAAGTCTGCTTCAAGATTTTCAGACGAGAAAAATTAAAATCGCCATTGTTGTGGATGAATATGGCGGTGTTTCAGGTATGGTTACCCTTGAGGACATACTTGAGAACCTGCTTGAGGATATCTACGATGACTATGGGATAAGGCAAAACCTGTGGCAGAGAATTGATGATAGATCGATTATGGTGTCCGGGAAGATGCCCGCGGCAGACGTGAACAATCTTCTCGATATCTCCATTCCGGAAGAGGAATTTGATACAGTCGGCGGCTTTGTCTTCCACCTTTTCGGTAAACTTCCGACAAGGGGAGAGAAAATTGGTTTCGGTGATTATATCTTCAGGGTAGAGAAGATGGGTAAGGCAAGGATCTTAAATATACGGATTGAGAAGCGAGAGGAACAACTTAATGAATAACTTATTATCTGTCCTATTGATACTCTCGTTTATATGTCTTGAAGGTCTGTTTTCCGGCGGAGAACTTGCCCTCGTCTCATCGGACGTTAATAGAATCAGACAGAAGGCAAACAGCGGTTCCCGTTCTGCCAAAATAACTCTCAAGCTATTGGGAAAACCGGAATGGTTCCTCTCCACAACATTAAGTGGGACCAGTCTATGTGTCGTCACGAGTACTACGATTGCGACTGCTTTATTCATATCCGCATTTGGTGCAGCCAAGGGCGCGGTGGTTACCGTCATCGTTATGATCCCGACACTCCTAATCATGGGGGAGATTGTCCCTAAGACTTTGTTTCAGCAGCATGCAGAGTTTACAGCTTTAAGACTTTCATGGTTTATCTGGTCTGCATCATGGTTATTATTCCCCGTGGTTCTTATCATTTCCATGATATCCCGTGGGACGGTCCGCATATCAACAGGGCAAAAAGATGTAATCTCTTCACCCTATATCACCAAGGGTGGTTTGAAATCTATTCTCAGATACAGGGGTGCAGACAGTGATATATTGGGCATGGAAAAAGAAATGATCAAAAACGTCATTGATTTCTTCGATGTAACAGTTGGCAAAATCATGATACCCCTATCGACGATGATTTCTCTGCCAGTTACCGCTACACTTACGGAAGCGGCGCGACTTTCAGTGGAGAAAAAATATCTGCGTATCCCTGTCTATAGCGAACAGATATTCAATATAATCGGTATTCTTCATTACTTTGATCTACTTGACGCCTTGCATGGGCGCGCATCGGATCTCCCTCGGCATTCCAGAAATGAGTCAATTGAATCCTATCTGAAACCGGTGGTCTTTTATGTCCCGGAGACAAAACTTGCCAAAGAACTACTGGTAGAGATGCTGATCAGGGGGGAGCGGATGGCAGTCGTTGTTGATGAATACGGAGGAACTGTCGGCATAGTTACGATTGAAGATATTCTTGAGGAGGTTGTGGGTGAAATTGAAGATGAATATGACAGCGGAGAAAAGATGTATAAAAAAATCGGGTCGGGTCGATATCTGTTCAATGCGAAGATAAGCATCGAGAAGATTAAGCAAATAATCCCTTTGGAGATTCCTGAAGGGAACTATGAAACTCTCAGCGGATTTTTACTTTATAAAATGGGAAGGATACCCAAAAGAAGGGATATCTTAAGATACGAAGGCACCCTTTTTGTGATAGAAGATGTAGATGCTAAATCGATCAAAGAGGTTTTGATTGAGTTGCTGGTTGATGTTAATGCAAATATGGAAAATCAAGACTTGCCCTTAATTTAAAAATCAAGAGATCAGGTGAATTAATGACACAGTGTGAAGAACGGAAAGTTGGTGCCATTATATTGGCCGCAGGCAAAGGGAAGAGGATGAAGTCGGGCCTGGCTAAGGTTATGCACCCCCTTTGCGGGAAGCCTATGCTGGCATATTCAGTCGATGTAGCGCGAGCAGTTGGTGTGAGGAAAATTGCGGTTGTCATAGGTCATCAGGCAGATATTATCAGGGATACATTCAGGGATCAGGGGTTGATCTTCGTGGAGCAGCATGAACAACTGGGGACGGGACATGCTGTTCTTCAGGCGAAAAATGCATTCCTTAAGTATGATGGCACTATCTTAATTTTATGCGGCGATGTTCCCCTGCTGCTGCCTTCAACAGTCAAATCGTTGATTGAAAGCCACTTTTCGGGAAAGGCGACTCTTACGGTCCTTACAACCCTTCTGGATGATCCTTCCGGTTATGGACGGGTGATTAAAGGCGCTGAAGGAGAAGTATTGCGGATTGTAGAAGAAAAGGATGCGTCACCAGACGAGAAGAAAATAAGAGAGATCAACACGGGTATATATTGTGTTGAGTGCGATTTCCTTTTCCGGGCGGTGGAGGAAATTGGAAATGAAAATGTTCAGAAGGAGTATTATCTGACGGATATAGTAGGTATCGCCTCGAATAACGGTTTTAAGACCAGGTCATTAATCGCTGCTGATTCCGTTGAGGTAATGGGCGTTAACACGTTGGATGATCTCGAAAGGGCATCAGCGTATATGTTATGCAAATCAAAATAGGGAATCTATTCTTAAAAAATAACGTCTTTTTAGCACCCATGGCAGGTATAACAAATCTGCCTTTCCGGGTGCTTGTAAGAGAATTCGGATGCGCCCTGGCATTTACGGAGATGATAAGTGCCAACGGTCTTGTCAGAAAGACTATAAAAAGTTTTCGGTATCTTGATTCTTCACCGAAGGATAAACCTTTAGGTGTGCAGATATTCGGATCCGATCCTGCCGTCCTTTCCGAAGCGGCACGTATTGTTACGGATTATGGTGCCGATATGCTGGACATAAATATGGGCTGTCCGGTCAGGAAGGTCGTCAAGGCAGGTGCAGGAGCTGCCCTGATGAAAGATCCTGGAACGGTACGCCTCATTTTTCAAGCAATCCGAAGAGCGACACCATTACCGTTGACCGTAAAAATTCGCTCGGGCTGGCGAAGCAGTGAAACGAATGCCCTTGACATTACTGACATTGCCGAAGATTGCGGAGCAGACGCGGTTATTCTCCATCCCCGTTCGGCGGATCAGGGATTCAGCGGGGTGGCGGACTGGAGTCTCATTGAATCTTTGAAAAAGCGGTTGCATATTCCTGTAATAGGAAGTGGTGATATAAAAAGTCCCGAAGATGCACTCAAGATGATAACTCAAACTGGTTGCGACGGCATAATGGTGGGAAGAAGTGCTCTCGGGAACCCTTGGATTTTCAGGGACATCATATCTTATCTTGAAGGACAGAAGAGTTCTCTACCGCCGCTCCCAGGAGAGCGGGAGATGGTAATAGCTAATCACATGGACATGGAAATCGATTACTTCGGGGAAATGCTCGGTGTCAGGAATTTCCGGAAACACCTGCTCTGGTATACCAAGGGTTTGAGAGGCGGCAGTTTGTTCAGAAAGACGGTTAGTACAATGCATGATAAGGCTGTGATGGCAGATGCAATTCGCCGTTTTCTTTATCCCGTCATGGAAGATGCTGAAGTTCCATAAAACAAAAAAATAAGCGCTTGACATATATAGAACAAATTGGCATACTTCAAATAAATCCTTTATATATAAAATTCATTAAAGAGTTCTTTTTGTAAAAGTCGATTGCTCCTGCAGAAACATTTTATTTCCAAGGTGAAATAATAGAAAGAGCAATCAAAATAACCTATGGGAGATAGGGTGGGGACGTGGAGTCCGTTAAATTTGAGGAGTTGGAAAACAAAATTAAAAGTCTTATCAATGAACATGAATTGTTGAAGAAGAAGAATCATGAATTAGTGGAGCTTCTAAAAAGCAAAGGAGTGGAGTTAGAAGAGGCGAGTAATAAAATTAGGGGATTAAACGAGGAAAGGAATATAATACGCACTAGGGTTGACTCACTAATTGATTTGCTTCAGGATATCAATGTACAATAATTAGAAGGCCGTGCATTTGGAAAAGTGTTTTAATATCAATATACTGGGGCAGGAGTTATCAGTTATAACTGATTCAGGCGACGAGCATGTGGAAAGTGTTGTCAGGTATGTCAATAACAAGATAGAGGAAGCAGGAAAAACAGCCAGTAATACAAACAACTTGAATATTGCAATACTGGCCGCTTTAAACATTGCAGACGAGTATTTTAGAGTCAAGGGAGTTTATAATCAATTAGAGAGTAGATCTGAGAAGTTGATAAATCTTATTGATGAAATAAGATAAAAAGATATTATCCCCTGCGATGTGCGTGATTAACATTCGTTTTTTGAGCCAACACCTTGGAACCGGGGGCCTTTCCTTGTTAGCGGTGTGCATGTCTGCCAGCATCCCGTAAAAACGGGGGTGGAAAGCCTGAAGCAACAATAGGGTGCCCACCTTATCGGAAGGTTCAAAAAGGTGGTTAACACGGCATATGCGGGGGTTTTTTTGCCGCATTTGAAGCTAACAATCAGATTATTTCCATTAACCGTGTAATCATTCAAATCCCTTCTGTTTATACCCCTTTAAGTTACATAAGATGCATGTGTGGAGTTTTATCCATTACAAGCCTTAGTGCTCTATTTTATTATATAGATAAGGAGGTGAAGAGGCTTTGATATATGAAAGTATGATTATTTTTGTTGTATTTGGAGCTATGGCCCTAGGTGCCTTATTAGGATATGCTTTAAGACAGAGACTTTCCAGGAAGAAACTGGAATCATCGGAAAACCTCTCTGCAAGAATTATCGATGAGGCGAAGAAAGAAGCAGAAACTATTAAAAAGGAGGCTGTGCTTCAGGCCAAAGAAAATCTCCTCAAAACAAAGACTGAATTCGAGAAAGATACAAAAGAAAGAAAGACCGAGCTCGATAATCTGGAAAGGAGGTTGAGGTCAAAAGAAGAAAATATTGATAGAAGGATAGATCTTTTGTCTCAAAAAGAAGGGCACATTGAAAACAGAGAGAAAAGCCTGATAAATAAGGAATCGCAGATAAATGAGAAACACGATAGGCTAAACCGTATACTTGAAGAGCAGAAAGAAAAACTGGAGAAGATCGCAGGCATTTCTTCAGAGGAGGCAAAAAAATATCTTATCCAGTCGATGGAGGCCGCAGCAAAACAAGAAGCGGCCATGACTATAAGAAAGATAGAGGAAGAAGCTAAAAGGACAGCAGATAAGAATGCCCGGGAAATCATCACCTATGCCGTTCAGAGATATGCCAGTGAGTTTGTTACCGAGAACACGGTATCAGTAGTCAATCTTCCCAATGATGAAATGAAGGGGAGAATCATAGGGAGAGAAGGCAGAAATATCAGAGCTATTGAAGCTGCTACGGGTATAGACTTGATCGTTGACGACACACCGGAAGCGGTTGTCCTTTCGAGTTTTGATCCTATCAGGCGCGAAGTGGCAAGGATGTCTCTGGAAAGGTTGATTACGGATGGGAGGAT
>DASPQI010000456.1:0-10920 GCA_035625045.1 Syntrophales bacterium
GCGGTGCGGGTTTCCCCACGGGCCTCAAATGGAGGTTCTGCGCTTCCCAGCCCGGTGATGTAAAATACATCCTCTGTAATGCGGACGAGGGCGACCCCGGTGCTTTCATGGACAGAAGCGTTCTCGAGGCCGACCCCCATGCCGTACTGGAAGGTATGGTCATCGCCGCGAAGGCCATTGGCGCCCATCAGGGCTATATATACTGTCGTGCTGAGTACCCTCTTGCCCTTCATCGCTTGGGTATTGCCATCAAACAGGCAAAAGAATACGGACTTTTAGGAAAGAATATCCTTGGCACTGGATTTGATGTTGATATTGAGATTTACCAGGGTGCCGGAGCCTTTGTATGCGGTGAGGAAACAGCCTTGATGACTTCTATCGAAGGCAAGCGCGGCATGCCGCGGCCAAGGCCACCCTTCCCCGCCATTGCCGGACTTTGGGCTAAACCCTCTGTTCTGAACAACGTAGAGACGTTCGCCAATATCGGTCAGATTATTTTGAACGGCGCATCTTGGTATAATGCCATAGGAACGGAAAAAAGCAAAGGTACAAAAGTATTCGCCCTCACAGGTGATGTTAACAACGTCGGTCTTGTGGAAGTACCTATGGGAACTACCCTTGGCCAGATCGTTTACGACATTGGTGGTGGCTGTCCAGGTGGGAAAAAGTTTAAGGCCGCACAGCTAGGTGGACCTTCCGGCGGATGAATCCCTATTGAGCACCTCAATGCACCGGTAGATTTTGAGCGAGTTACGGAGTTGGGAGCCATCATGGGTTCCGGCGGTATGATCGTTCTTAACGAGGACAAATGCGCTGTTGATATGGCCCGTTTCTTCATGGATTTCGTCCAGGATGAATCCTGCGGAAAATGTACACCCTGCAGGGAAGGTACAAAGAGAATGCTGGAAATGCTGACAAACATCACCCAGGGTAAGGGCAAGGAGGGTGATATTGAAATCCTCCAGGATATGGCCGGCATTATCAAAAATGCCTCTCTCTGCGGTCTTGGGCAGACAGCCCCGAACCCGGTCCTCAGCACCATACGCTACTTCAAGGATGAATATGAGGAACATATAAGAGATAAGAAATGCCGGGCCGTTGTATGTTCGGCCCTCTTCAAATCACCCTGCCAGCATACATGTCCAGCAGGAATGGACGTACCCGCTTACATCGCCCTCATCCGTGCAGAACGATTGAGCGATGCCTACAAGGTAATGTTGAAGACAAACCCCTTCCCTTCCGTGTGCGGGAGGGTTTGTGACCATAAATGCCAGGCAAAGTGCCGCAGGGGCAATCTTGATGAACCGCTTGCCATTAAATTCCTGAAGAGGTTCATTACGGACAACGCACCGAGACCGGAAACAATCTCAGTACCGGTAACAAGAAAACAAAAGATTGCCGTTATTGGCGCCGGTCCTGCCGGTCTGACGGCGGCACGCGACCTAGCTCTCAGAGGATATAAGGTAACTGTCTTTGAAGAACTCTCTGAACCGGGCGGAATGCTCCGCTGGGCCATTCCAGCCTACAGACTCCCTAGGAACACCCTGGCTAACGAAATCAACGACAACATCAAATCTCTGGGTGTGGAAATAAAGTGCAATACCCGTGTGGGTAAAGACATTTCCTTTGAACAGGTCAACAAAAATTTCGACTATATCTTCCTGGCTTCGGGTGCCCATAAGAGCCAGCCAATGGGAGTTCCGGGTGAAGACCTGAAGGGCGTCTACGGTGGCGTTGAATTCCTGCGAGACTTCAATGCCGACGAAGCGGCTTGGACAAGTGGCAAGAAGTCCCTTGGTTCAAGAGTGGCTGTTATCGGCGGCGGTAATTCAGCTATCGACGCAGCACGTGTAGCGATGCGTCTCGGCGCGAATGTGACAATCCTTTACCGTCGTGAGAAAAAGGACATGCCTGCCGCGGAAGAAGAAATTCATGCCGCTGAAGAGGAAGGAATCAAAATTGATCTTCTCGTCGCTCCACTCAAGATTGAAGGGAAAGACGGCAAGGTAACAGGCATTACCTGTGAACGCATGAAGCTGGGCGATTTCGACAAGAGTGGAAGGAAGAGACCTGTCGCAATTGCCGGGTCACAATTCACGCTCAGCGTAGATACCGTTATCGCATCTATCGGCCAGGTACCTGATATGACTTTTGTCCCCAAAGACAGCGGCGTAAGCGTCAATAAGTGGTCAACATTCGATCTGGGATCCGGAAGCAAGTCCCAGACTACCAATCCAAAGTTTTTCACGGGTGGTGATGCACTGACAGGACCAGATACAGTAATTGGTGCTATTGCCGGAGGACATCAGGCTGCGCGTGATATAGATGCCTATATCAGAAAAGTCAACAACGAACCGGCTTATGTGGAACCGCCGGATGAATTTATCGAGGTTCCGTTTGTCCTCGATGAGGAAACGGAAGAAGCGCCTCAAGCAAGAATGCCCGAGATGCACATTCCGGACAGGAAACGAAACTTCAAAGAGGTCGAGCTTGGATACAAGAAGATGATAGCTGTCCTCGAGGCAAGCCGCTGTCTGCGCTGCGATGCGGAAATTACCTAAATTTTAAATCAGAAAATTTAACTTGCATGGTGCCCCGTCCTATGGGACGGGGCACTTTTTTTCATCTAACACCTTACGTACTGTTTTAGCGAGCTGACTAGTTACAAAAGGTTTCATGACAAACTCACGAATCCCCTGCTCCTTAGCCGTCTTCTCATTAATCAATTCGCTGAATCCGGTGCACAAAACAATCGGAATATCCGGCCGCACAACCATAAATTTTTTAGCCAACTCTATACCTGTCATTCCCGACATTGTCATATCAGTGAAGACCAGATCAAATGCGTGCGGTTGGTCACAGAATGTTTCCAGGGCTTCTTGACTGTCTGTTTTTGTAATAACATCATATCCAAGGGACTCCAGTATCTCTTTCCCAAGATCGGCTATAGTATTTTCATCGTCAATGAACAGGATTCGCTCATCTCCCGTAGGAAGCACCTCAGCCGTTTTACCATCCGGCACTGCATCCTGACTGATCATGGGAAGAAAAACCTGAAAGGTAGTTCCCTTATCGGGCTCGCTATGGACAGTTATCATTCCGCCGTGGCTCTTCACAATGCCCTGAACTACTGCAAGACCAAGTCCGGTTCCTTCACCTGGCCCTTTTGTTGTGAAGTATGGATCAAATATCCGTTCTATGACAGCCTCATTTATGCCGTAACCCGTATCTCTTACCATCAGCCTTACATAAGGACCTAGTCTCATGTCTGGATGCTTCAATATAAAAGAATCATCTGCTTCAACTTCTGACAAAGTGACAGTCAGAACACCACCCCTGTCCCGCATAGCATGTGCCGCGTTGGTGCAAAGATTCATCAACACCTGATGGATTTGTGTCGGGTCAGCCAGAACTATGCATTCCTCTGGAGTGAGAGCAATTTCCTGGCAAATCTTGATGGTGCTCGGTAATGAAGAGCGCAGCAGCTTGAGCGCTTCGTTTACTATGGGAGCCATCTGCACCGGTTTCCGCTCCTGCTCGGTCTGACGGCTAAATGTGAGTATCTGACTCACCAAGTCTTTTGCACGAGAGCCTGCCTTGAGTACCTGTTCCAGATTACGCCGTACAGGACTCTCTACCGGGACTTTGGTGCGTGCTATTTCCGTGTACCCAATAATGGCTGTAAGAATATTGTTAAAGTCATGGGCAATGCCCCCGGCCAGCGTACCTATTGCTTCCATCTTTTGCGCCTGGTGAAGCATTCTCTCCATTCGATACCGATCTGTTACATCCATGGTATTTCCCAAGACAGCTCGTTTCCCCTCATAGTTTATAGATCTAACCGTTTCCATGAGCCACTTGACACGTCCCTTACGGTCAATAATGCGAAATTCATAGGGAGTGGATCGCTTCCCTTTCAACATGTCTACGGCATGCGCTTTTGCTATTTTACGATCTTCCGGATGTGCAAGCTCAAGGACATTCATCCCTATTAGTTCATCTACGCTATATCCGGTATATTCCGTTATATGGGGATTTACGAATTTAAATTTTCCTTCCTGGGTTATGTATACACCCGCATGAGAACTCTCTGCCAGAGTTCTATAAAGTTCCTCAGCCCGCATGCGTTCGGTAATATCATTCAAAAAATAAAGAACGGCAGGCCTTTCTTCCCATTCTATCATCTCTCCCCTGATTTCCACCCATATAAAATGGCCATCCTTTGCAACAAACCTTGCATGAAAATTCCGTGCTACATGTTCGCCGGCTAATCGTTTCATGTAACGCTCAATCATAACAGGAACATCATCCGGATGAACAAAATCTATAAATTGTCGAGATTTCACCTCCTCCATACAATATCCCGACACTTCCATAATCCGAGAATTCATAAAGCTGATCTTACCATCTTGAACTACACATATACCTTCATGGGCGTTTTCTACTAAAGTCCGATATTTTATTTCAGATTGTTTCAGTGACTCCTCGGCACACTTGCGGTCGGTTATGTCCTTTGCGACTACCGTCACAGCCACGGTTGCTTTTCCACCTCTATCCTTAACGGGACTAAACGTCCGGAGATAATATTTTCCGTCTCTTTCACTTCTATGTTCAAACTGTATACAGTCACCTGACTGAAACACCTTTTTCACCGTTTCAGTAAAATCTTCCATGGACTTCTCGGAATGAAACTCGCCATAAGATTTGCCAATAATCTTTTCTAACGGTACGCCAAACCTTGATAAATGCCTCTCATTCATGAAGAGATACCGGCAATTCCTGTCCACAAGATACATCGAATCCGCAGTCGTCGCTAGAGAGCGATATTTCTCCTCCGATTCCCGCAGTATTTCCTCTATTCTCCTGCGCTCTTCCACCTCTTCCTTAAGTTGTCTGTTCAACATCAGGAGCTCGGCAGTACGTTCCTCCACTTTCCTCTCCAAGTTGTCATGAGCTTCCTTCAGCAACACATCTTTCAGCTTGTGTTCGGTAATGTCTCTGGCCACAGCCTGATAACCGACAACTCTCCCACTATTATCTGATAGTAATTGAACATTCTGCCCGATCCACTTTGTTGTTCCGTCTTTTACAACAACGGGTAATTCAAGGTATGTGTTCGGGATTTTTTCACGAAATTGTTTATTATAGAAAGCTGCAATCTCTTCATGAAAATCATGTTTTACAAGAGAAAGAAAATGTTTTCCAAGGAGATCCGACATGGGACAATCAAAGAAAAGCTCAGCCACGGGATTTGCATAGATAAAATGTCCTCTGTGATTTGTTATATAGATTATGTCATTACTGTTTTCAACGAGGAGCCGATATTTTCTTTCACTCTCAATTAAAGCCTGCTCTGCCCGCTTATTCTCCGTTATGTCCGAGATCATGGATTGCTTAAAAATAGACCCATCTGAGTTATATATAGGAGTGTTAACCACATAATACCAACGGTCATCCTTAGGGCTTTGTAATTCCCAGCGGACGGTCTCACCATTGAATACGCGTTCGTTAACGCACCATGGACATATTGAGTCACGATCGTGCAGCACTTTGTAACAGAGTTCCCCGGTACCGTTATAACCGGTACGCTCGATAAGCCTTTCATTCATAAACTTTATACGATAATCCGGCGAACAAATGTATATAAATCCGTCAAATGCTCCTACAATAGCGTGGTAATGCGCTTCGCAATCATCGAATAATCTTTTTGCCTGTTTGCGCAGTGATTCTCCGTTATTATTTTCGGCAAACAGCGGAGCTGATTCCTCCATCTTTTTTTTAGGTGGTGCTTTCGTTTTGTTTTTATCTTTCATGTTCACAGTCCCCCTGATACAGCACCCTTAAGAGCATTGAATTTCTCCTGATGATAAGCCAGAAACTAAAATTCTGGATCTCCTCACGGGACAAATCTCAGCATCGTTCCGTCATTCCGAAAAGACTAAAAGATAATATTAACAAATACTTTAGTATTTAAAAAGAATTTGATGCTCCCCGCAGCAAGCGATGGTATTTGCGCTCGCTGCCGGATTTAGAGGTCTTTAAATTAAGCTGTCACCGGCAGATAAGGATTTCTATTTGCAGTTTTTCTGGAACCCTATCTTAACACCGACTTCTAGATTGAATTTTCTATCCGAGGATAATGAAAGGATATCATCACCCCGCAACCGGCCCTCTCTCTCCTTTATAACGATGGATTTGAGGGAAGTTTCAGTTTCTGGTTAACATAGAGTACATCGGCTTGTTTAATCTGATTCAGTTTACGTAATTCACTTATACTTGTATTACACTTTCTGGCAATTTTGTCAAGAGTATCACCCTTTTTGACGCTATAAGTAAATGTCTTGGATTTTACAGCAGTAGATTTCTTCACTTCTCTTTCGTCAACTTCCGTATCCGGCATTTTCAATTTCCGCCCAACATACAGTGCGTCTTTCATCTTCATGTTGTTCAATTTAAGCAGCACACTGATAGTCGTATTGTGCCTTCTTGCTATCTTATCGAGCGTATCGCCTCTCTTGACCTTATACACCCTTACCACTTCTTCTGATTTGGGAGATGCAGATTCAACACTACCAGTTGAGGCCATAACTTCCCCACCCTTTTTTTCTTCTGATACAACCTTCTCCGGTACTGATATTTTGAGCTTCCGCCCGACATACAAAGGCTCTTTCATCTTCATGTTGTTTAGTTTAAGAAGCACGCTGATCGTCGTGTTGTGTCTTCTAGCAATCTTATCAAGAGTGTCGCCTCTCTTGACTTTATAAACAGTCACTGCTGTTTCAGGCTTAGGGGACTGTGAGCCTTCACCAGCATTTGAGACTTTAACCTCTTCATCCTTTCTTTCTTTATACCCTGTCACGACGGGTACATGCAAAGGAGCAGAAGATTTTACGCTGGCAAGTGAAGCATTAATATCTTCATCTCGCTTGACTTCTGTAACAACCTTGTCCGGTGCAGGCACTTTCAACACCTTTCCGAAGTACAAAGTATCATCAATTTCCATATTGTTCAATTTCAGCAGAGTACTTATTGTTGTGTTGTGCTTCTTCGCGATCCACTCAAGTGTATCGCCTCTTCTGACGGTATAGGCAGCGCTTGGCATCTTCGGTTTGTCCGAATTATTTGCTGCAGCGATGGTCTCCGGCTTATCCTCATTTTTTGTTAATACAATCTTTGGGATCTTTGACGGCTTTACAGGCTGAACAGGAAGAAATTCTGTTATAGCAGCCGCTATCGCCTTCGCAACGTCCTTTTGAAATCTACCGCTCCGCAATAGTTTTTCTTCTTCGGGATTGGAAATATACGCTGTTTCTATGAGCACTGATGGGATCTCAGGGAGTTTCAGCACTATGAAGGGTGCCTCTTGCACTGTGTAATTTTTTACACGATTCACCCTATCAAGGCAATTGATAACCATGCTGCCAAAGACTTTTGAGGAGTTGATGGTATTTGTCTGGAACATATTCAGGATAATCGGATCAGTCTCATCACTATTATCACCGTTGGGTGAACCTCCGATGATGTCGGCCAGATTTTCATTCCTTGCCAAGAGCTTTGCCGCTTCACTGCTTGCCCCTCTGAGTGACAGGCAGTAAACTGAACTCCCTCTGGCACCTCTTTTCTTGAAAGAATCTGCATGGATACTCACAAATAGATCGGCGCCATATTCTCGCGCAATTTTCACTCTTTTCTTGAATGGCACATAATAATCCCCGTTTCTCGTAAGAAAGGCACGGTAACCTTCTTTCTTGTTCAAAATATCCCTTAATTTCCTGCTAATCTCTAGAACGACTTTCTTCTCCTGTGTTTTCAGTCTTCCCACTGCCCCAGGATCTTCACCTCCGTGACCGGGATCAATAATGATTATTTTGTTCTTCCTTAAAATCTTGACCTCTTCTCTTTCTTTGCTTTCCTTTTTCTCCACCTCAGGGAATTCTATATCAATCACAACACGATCCGGTTTGTCCTGAATTTTGTTTATTTTAAACACCTTTGTCTCAACGTTTTCAGCTATTGACAATTCAACTCTTACAGAACCTTCCGGAAGGGGGGTTACAATTATCTTGTCAATCCCAGGTTTCTTTAAGACGATTTCGTCGGGAAAGTCTTCAGGTATGTCGGTTTCCTTAAAATCGATCATTAATCTTTTATCGGCTTTTTCGATTGTATAAGGGATATCATCACTGACATCTATTACAACTCTTGTATGATCAGGTGCCGACCAGTGCCGTATATTAAGGATTTGGTTTTGGGCATTAATCTGTGATGGGCAAAAGAATAGCACCACAAGGATGATGGAAAGAATAATTTTATGAATATGCATCATTTCATCTAATCTCAAATATTTTCGCCAATGTATCAGATTTAATACATGATTTCAATATAGATATGTTTACATTCCTATTAAGATATTTCTAAAAAACTGTAATAAAGCAAAAGTTAAAAACAAATGAAGCCCTCCGCCGCAAGTGAGTGTTTGCACTTGCTGCCGGATTCAAAACCAAGCAAATGAGATGTGTAGATTCATTTTGCAAAGCCCGTACCATACTTGTGAAGCGCAATACCACAAAAGCACTTGCCTTCAATACGTGAATTCACTCCTGTGTATTTATTACGAGGATGTCAGATATAGAAATATATTGACAATTAAAGTTCTTAATGACATTTTTTGAGGCAAAAATATTCAGGATTCACATAATGAAAATTAAGAATTTGCTTGACCAGAATAAATTTACCCTTTCTTTTGAGGTTTTTCCGCCAAAGAGGGAAGGCAGTATAGAAAATTTATATTCAACTATCAGAGAGCTGGGAGAATTAAAGCCGGATTTCATTTCCGTAACCTATGGAGCCGGAGGAAGCACAAGGGGGAAAACCTTAGAAATATCCTCGAGGGTGAAGAATGAATTTAAGATGGAGGTCCTGGCACATTTAACTTGCGTTCAGTCCACAAAAGAAGACATTGCCGATATTTTACAAGCACTCAAGAAGGAAAACGTTGAAAATATTCTTGCCCTGAGAGGCGATCCTCCTGAAGGTATGGACAAATTCCAGAAGACAGAGGGTGGGTTTGATTATGCTAATGAGCTTGTTGAATTTATTAGGATGCGTAATGATTTTTCAATAGGTGTAGCCGGTTACCCAGAAGGGCATATCGAGGCCCCAAGTCTACAGATAGATATGATAAATCTGAAACGCAAGGTTGATGCCGGTGCTGATTTCATCATAACCCAACTGTTCTTTAATAATGATGCCTTTTACAGTTTCCGCGATCTGGCAATGGAGTTAAAGATCAATGTTCCGATCATACCTGGAATCTTTCCAATTCTGAACTATAATCAGGTTAAACGTATTTCATCTCTCTCTGGCGTCAAAATAACTTCTAGGCTCGAGAGCAAGATAGAAAAAAACAGGGACAAGCCGGAAGAAGTTGAAAAATACGGTATAGAATATGCGATCATTCAGATAGAAAACCTTCTTAATAGCGATATTGACGGTCTCCACATGTACTGCATGAATAGAAGTCAGCCGATTAGGAAAATTCTAACGGAATTGTCTATTCCCAGATCATAATATAAACCATAACTTGTGAAAATATATTGAGTTATTACACGATATAGTGTATGAAGCACATCCTGATGCGTACCGATGACTTCCGTAAAGAATGAAAGTCATTGCTCCGAAAATAACGGGCGATTAGCTCAGTAGGATAGAGCGCTGGTCTCCGGAACCAGAGGTCATGGGTTCAAGTCCCGTATCGCCCGCCAATAAATCATAAATTGTATTATTAAGAATAAAATCTCCTATGAACCGGTATGATGCATTTTTTACATAAAAGTCTTGATTTCTTATAAAGGATATTATAAATGACAATTCCGCTTGAAATCATAATATGCAGTACCCCTTGTTCGAACTAAATGTTCGGACTTTATAGCCATGAGGAGGTAGAAAATTGAAAAGATACGAAACCCTGTTTATTGTCCAAGTTGACCTTCCCGACGACGAACTTAATAGCCTCATTGAACGATATGAAACTATCGTCACATCCTTTAAAGGCATTATTGTCAAAATCGAAAAATGGGGTAAAAGAAAATTAGCCTACGAAATAAAAAAACAGACAAACGGATTCTATGTCATGATCGATTTTGTAGGCAAAAGAGCTGTCATTGAAGAACTGGAGCGAAATTTCAAAATCGACGACAAGATTTTGAAATTCATGACAATAATGAAGGATGATAAACCTGATCTGGCAAAGATAGAAAAAGAAAAGCAGGATGAATTACGCATTGAAGCGCCGCACGCTGCTCCTGCGACAGAAAGACAAATTCCTGCAGATAAAACTGAAGTCGATGAGGATAAACATTCCACATCATCCTAACCAACTTAATCTTAAAAATAGGGTATGAAGGGAGAATAACACAAAAAATGCCAGCACCGTCAAGAGACACTAGGACATCAAAAACCGACTCAAAGCCGCAAAAAAAATTCTACCACAAAAGGAAATTTTGCAGATTTTGTACGGATTCGGAAATAAAAATTGAATATAAGGAACCCCTTATTTTAAAGGATTACATTACTGACAGGGGAAAGATCATACCGAGAAGGATTACTGGAAACTGTGCAAAACATCAAAGAGAAGTGACCGTGGCTATAAAAAGAGCGAGGACTATTGCACTGCTGCCCTTTGTAGTATCTGAATGGTAATATAAAATTTATTTGATTTAGACTAAAATTAATGGATTTGAACTTTGAGAAAAGAAAGGGGTGAATTTTTCAGTAGTAACTTTTTCATAGGCATAGCCATATCCTCCCTGACATTTCTTGCTGCATTGCTCATTCCCATAATAGGTCCCTTCTTTTTTATTATATCACCCCTGCCGATTTTTTATTATTATTCAAAAACAGGCAGGGTGCAGGGATCGA
>DASPQI010000457.1:0-3754 GCA_035625045.1 Syntrophales bacterium
ATTACGGCAATCCTTAATATTTACCGGATAAGAATCATGCGGCCATTGGACCGCGAATAGCAGGCTGAGAGATGTTCAATTTAAACCTCAAAGGAGGAAGGGACAAGGGTACGGGTGTTGACAATCTACATAGCAGGTGGAGAAAAATCTAGTTTGGATTTTGTACTAATCGAGGGTCCACCTATTACTACGCGGATTTCAATTGCCTTAAACAATAAGAATTCCCATTAATAACAGCCATCCAGGTGAAATTATATGATAATAGAGCTATGACTTTTCCCCCGCTAAAAGATTTTCCGCTGTCTTACTGTCCATAGGTTTAAACAAATGAAATCCTTGGGCGTATTCACCTTTCATAGTCCTGAATACATCCAGTTGTTCGACTGATTCGATCCCCTCTGCAATCACATCCAGGCCAAGATCGTTCCCAAGAGTGACAATAGTTCTAACAATTTTTGCATTATTTTCATCGATGGGTAATGCTTTGATGAACGAGCCATCGATCTTCAGCCCCTTAATGGGAAAATGGCGCAGATAATTCAGTGCCGAATATCCAGTGCCAAAGTCATCGATATCAAACCGGATGTTTAAGTTGCCTAACCGTTTAATCAATGCAGCGGCAGGTTCTGGATTCTCTATGAGTGTCCTTTCTATTATCTCAAGCCTCAAACAGCTGCCATCAAGGCCGGTATCGCGAAGAATGTTTTCGATAAGTTCGTAGAAATTCGGCTGAGAAAATATCGCTGCTGAAACATTCACGCTTACCGTTAAGTTCCGATACGCCGGGAAACGAGTCTGCCAACTCTTCAACTGCCGGCAGGCTTCGCGAATGACCCACGGGCCGATAGATAAAATCAATCCGGTTTCTTCTGCCGCCCTAATAAATTCTGAAGCAGTGATAATCCCTTGTTCCGGATGCTGCCACCTAAGGAGCGCCTCAAATCCAATGATATTATTTCGCTCCAACAATATTATAGGCTGGTAATACAAGGTTAACTCGTTACGATCCACGGCTCTCCTCAATTCAGTCTCAAGCCGGAGTGCCGTGGTTGCTTCAGCATGCATAGTTGAGTCGAAGATCACATTGCATGCCCTCCCGCGAGCCTTGGCCTGGTACATTGCCGTGTCCACATCGCGCAAAAGTTCATCAGGCCTCTTGTAATCCGCGGTATCACTAAACACTATCCCCATACTCATGGTAACAAATATTTCATGTCCAAATACGGAAAAAGGCGATTTCATCTCACCTTCCAGCCGCTCGGCAATGTTCTCCACCAGGGAGATCTCTTTTGTCCCGCCCACCAGGATGGCGAACTCGTCCCCTCCAAAACGCGCAATGGTGTCGAGTGACCGAATCTGTTTCTTCAACCTTTGTGCCACCATAACCAAGAGTTGATCCCCGATAATGTGACCCAGGCCATCGTTTATGACCTTAAAACGATCAAGATCGAGAAATAGGATGGCGAATGAATAATCCGGATACCGCTTCTTACGCTCAAGCGAATAATGCAAGTGGTCAACAAAGAGGGCTCGATTTGGCAAGTTCGTCAAAGAATCGTAAAAGGCTTGCTGTGTCAATTGCGCATTGGCTCTTTCAAGTTCGATAGCTTTTTGCTGCAATTCTTTCTCCGTAGCAAGATTCTTATTAAGAAGTTTCGCTCTTTCATTTATGAGATAGCCGATTACGGTCAAAGCAAAGGGGAACAGCAGAATTAAAGCGCGGAATTTGACGCCAGACTGTTCCGTCGACAAAAAATATCCCAATATGCCGACTCTTTCCGCTCTATATAATGAATAGATGTAAAATCCTATTCCAACCCATGCGAGTAGGACGACATACAGTGCTACCCTGGATAAAGTCCTATCTTCGCGCACCCCTTTAGAAGTCTTATCTGTCATAAGAACCTCCGCACATTTGCCAACAACCACACCATATTACCTTATCGATTATACTTTATAATACTTCTTATTCCCAAGCGTAACTGAACTTGCGGGGTATGAGTCGCTGTATAGATGCGGACTACAGGAAGGCATCGAGAAGCGAGACGACTGTTCTGAATGCGACAGATATTTTCGGAAATCGAGAGTCTCGCAAAGTTATCCGAGGTGTTGAGTTGCAGATGCAGCCGATGTCAAACACTAACAACCGCATTCCGTCTCTGAGGATGGTTCTTTAGATAAAGGTTTCTACCCGAATATCAAACGGGGGAAATCTGGGCAGGAGAATCTTTTGGTTACAAGCCGGAGCCCTGTAACAACTCTACGCCCGCCTAGTTTCGGGAAGAAATCCTTGGTAACGAAAAAAGGGTGCTGGTGTTTGTTCCTGTGAGGATGGCTGAAAAGGAGATCCTTTGCAGCCAAACGCGGACTTTGATCCCGTACTATGCTTGGGAAAGGCCGCCAAAATGAGTCAGATAGATTTTTCGACTGCTTCCTGTTATTCGCACCTGACGGCAATGGTCAATGATGTATGATCTTCTTGGAATTAAACATCCGCAAGACCATTAGTCAGTGTGCTGTACCCCTCCAAAGTGAAACTTTTCAGCACGACTAGCTGTGAGGAATTCCGTTACAAGGACGCATTTTAGGGAGGTTCCCAAGATCAATCTTGTTTCGGGAATAATATAAACATATCCAAAAAGAAAGACCTTACGTTGCGAGTTCAGGTGGTTACAAAAAGTTCATTTCGTTATCCTCAGATGATTGAGGCGGCAGATGAAGAGTTTCTTTAAGAAGACTTACCGACATCGTTTTCTCACTTTTTCACTGATGTTATAATGCCACTTCAATCATAATAAGCTGTTTAGAATGGTTCTTAGAGATTCCATGGCATAGGGCTTCTTGAGGTATGCCGAAAAACCATGACTCTGGTAATCCGCAATTATAGAATCGTCTGAATACCCACTCGATACAATCGTTTTCACATCAGGATCGATTTCCCTGAGACGCCTGACCGTCTCTTCTCCGCCCATTCCTCCCTTGACAGTCAGATCAAGGATCACCACGTCAAACGGCGTTTCGGTTTCTCTGGCATGTCTGAACATCTTTATCGCCTCTTCCCCATTTTCAACGCACTCCGATTCATGGCCAAGCGCCGCCATCATGTTCTTTGCAACGTCTCTTATCAGCTCTTCGTCGTCCATCACGAGAATCCTTCCCTTTTTTGCCGAAGAATCGGAGATGGTCTTTTCCACTGCTGTCCTAGCTTGGTCCTTTGCCGGAAGATAAATGGAAAAAGTGCTGCCTTTGTTTTGTTCAGATCTTACCTCAATTAATCCTCCATGATTCCTGATGATTGAAAAAGATGTTGCCAGTCCAAGGCCGCTGCCCCGTTGTTTCGTCGTAAAGTAGGGGTCGAAGATCCTCCCTAAGTTTTGCTCCGGTATGCCGATGCCAAAATCATGAATGTCCAGACGTACATAATGCCCTCCATTTGGCATGCTCGCATTAACCCCCCTCTCAATTTTCATGTTCTCTGCAGAGATCTTGACGGTGCCGTTTCCCGCCATAGCTTCATTAGCATTCATAATGATGTTCTGGATGACTTGAACGAGTTGCCCTTCATCAGCTTCTATCGACCATAGATCAGATGCTATATCAACATCACAGTCCGTACTGGAACCGCTCAGAGCAAAATTTACCGCAGTATCAATCGCTGGCTGAAGTCTGATCAATTTCTTCACTGGTCTGCCACCTTTTGCGAAAGTGAGCAGTTGAGAGGTCAGATTAACAGACGTAGAGAGGGCCCTCTCAG
>DASPQI010000458.1:0-7941 GCA_035625045.1 Syntrophales bacterium
ATCCAGGTGTAAATGCATTTGTAAATGACAAATTACCATACCTACAGCAGTTTGATGTGGCTGTTGTTGTCAATATATTTGGTGAAACCATCGATGAATTCAAGAAGATTGCAGAAATATTGAGTGAAGCAAAAGGAGTTCACGGCCTGGAGATCAATATTTCCTGTCCCAATGTAAAGAAAGGAGGGATGGTGTTCGGGTGCGATCCGAACATGGCATACGAGGTTACGAAAGAGGTGAGACGTTCAACGGCTCTTCCCCTGATAGTCAAACTGCCCCCCAACGTTACAGATATTTGTTCAATTGCAAAAAGCGTAGAAGAAGCGGGGGCAGATACTTTATCTCTCATTAACACCCTGACGGGCATGTCTGTGGACATTGAACAGAAGATCCCCCATTTGAAGAACATCACAGGAGGGCTTTCCGGACCAGCAATAAAACCTGTTGCCCTGAGAATGGTCTGGCAGGCGGTCAATAGCGTCAAAATTCCTGTGATCGGGATTGGAGGCATCATGAACGCATGCGATGCCCTGGAATTCCTGATAGTCGGCGCTAGAGCCGTTCAGATCGGCACTGCTAATTTCATCAATCCTTATGCCACTATAGATATCATCGATGGTATTGAAGATTATCTTGTGAAGCATAATCGTCCCGACATAAATGAATTGATCGGGACTCTGAAAATAGAAAATGGTTCTGCCCCGCAACAATGCGATTAAAATAACGACAGGCAGGCATTATGGGAAAGGCAAGAATAATTATCGAAGGTGTTTATCTTATCGGCGGACCTGACGTCTCTCGTTCGGATGATGCGACATCATTCGTCATCAATTTCGGGGGTGAACTAGTAATGATCGACGCCGGTGCCGGCGGCAGCTCGCGGATACTGCAAAAAAACATCGAAGATGTGGGACTCGATCCCGGGAAGATTTCAACCCTCATCCTCACTCATAACCATATTGACCATATCGGCTCGGCTTCTTATTTCAGGATGCATTTCGGCTGCAAGATTGTAATGCATGAACTTGACGCAGATGCTGTTGAGGAAGGCGATAGCATGAGAACGGCAGCGAGTTGTTATGGTACGACATTTTCACCGACCTCGGTTGACAGGAAGCTTAAGGGAGATCAAGAAATTCTTCAATTCGGTACAGAAGAACTCCGCTGCCTTCATACACCGGGGCATACGCCCGGCTCCATTTCCATTTACCTGGATAGAGCGGAGAAGCGAATACTGTTTGGCCAGGATATTCATGGGCCGTTTTTAGACATTTTCAGGTCTGATATCGGCCAATGGAAAAAGTCTATGGAAAAACTCCTTTCCCTTGAGGCGGATATACTCTGTGAAGGACATTTCGGTATTTTCCAGACGAAGGAAGAGGTCGAACGGTACATCAAAAGGTATCTAAAAAATTACAGCTGATTGGTCATACCAATATCCCCTGATTTTTTTCTCATTGACGAAAAGGCCTGCATTTCTTAAACTATTTTTAAGCCATGATGAGTATCCTTGGCTGGTTATCTATGTTAAGAATTAGGGGCTATTGTTATGAAGCCGGTATCCATAGAAGTAATAAGCAATCTTCTGATAACTTACAGTCACTGTAGCAGGTGCGAGGCAATTTTTAGCGAGTCCGGACTTGGCAAAGAAGCCAAAAAGGAAGATATCGAAGATTACCCTCCCGAGTTGAAAGATGAGCTTTTTAAGCTGTCCAGCTTGATCGGAGAGCTTCGCTCACTTTATAAGCATCGCATTCGTATCAGTATGATTGACGTTAAGTCACCCATCGGAATATTCAAGTCACTCCTATACCGGTTCCGGAAATATCCAACGTTCATCATTGAGAAAAAAGATGTCTATAGCGGTTGGGATCGGGAAAAGGTTGAGGGACTTCTTGATAAATATTTAAAACAGCCGGCTCTTAAAAAGCAAGCCGGGATACGCTCGCTGAAGTAACAATCTTTAACTGAAGAAGCTTAGGTATGATAAAAAAAATTCAAGTTTTCAGGTTTCTGAAATTGATAACTTGTCTGCTGCCATGGTTCTATTAGCTGTTTTCTAAAATCGGATCTATTTTAGCTATAAGTTCAATTGGTGTTACAGGCTTGGCGATAAATCTTCTTCCCCCAATGACCCCTTCTTGTGATTGCACCTCGCTTCTGGAAGCTATAGCAGTAATGAAGATAACGGGGATATCTTTTGTCTTCGGGTTATCAAGCAGCAACTCCGCAACCTGCCCACCATTCATTTCCGGCATGATAATGTCCAGAAGAACCAGATCAGGGAGCTCCTGTGAAGCCATAATCAAACCGCTTGAACCACTCGTGGCAGTCAAAACCTCATATTTGCCGGTCTGTTCAAGATTGAGTTTCACAAAGAAGCAAAAGTCTTCTTCATCATCTACGAGTAATATTTTCTTTTTACGCCGCATTTCTGGTTTAACTGTATCGATCATAGTTTCATCTTTCGCCAATATTATACATATTTTTTAAGTTTTGATTCTTTCTAAACGACTTTAAAAATCAGCTTTTACTCATGATCCAACCTACGGCCTTCCCGGCGGCGGCTTTTACTGTTGGATGGTAGGATTTTAAGCTGAGGATACCGCTTTGTTTACTAATCTCCATAAGAAACGGCAATGCCTCCCTGTCACCGATGTGTCCCAAAGCAAGACAGATCTTTCCCTGGAGATCAACTTTTTCTTCCTCAGATACCTTTAATTTAGATGTAAAGAGTCCGATGAGAGGCTTTAAGGCGTCACGGTATTTCAAAAAACCCAATGTGGTTACAATATTTGCCTTGATACGGTCATCACATTTCTTCAGGGCTTCTAAAAGTATTTCACCCCTTCGACTCCCACCTATACTGCTGATGCTTTTCAGGGTTTCCCTCTGAACACGATAATCGTCATAAACAAGAAATTGTGCGAGGAATTTTGCATGTTCTTCGCTACCTATTCTTCCTAAGAGACGTACCATGTTCCTGAGATAATACCAGGGAATATCTTGTTTGATCATATATATTACGGCCGGCGCTGCCGCGGGGCCGATTTCAGGTATCAAATTCAAAATCAGAACACGCTCGGAAGAGTCTTCACTTTCCTTCAATAGATTAAGAAGGCGGTTTACTGAAAATTCAGCTAACATGATAAGAATTCGCCTTGTTTCATTACGCTTATCACTTTTATTGGTCCGGAATTCTTCCATGAGAATATCAAGTGTGGCGTCGGACGCGATCTCCCTCAGAGTTTCAGACGCTACTGACCGGATATCCTCATTCTTCTGAAGCTTATTGGAACTGATGAGACGGAAAGTCTCAACAATGGGATAGGCATCGGCAAAACGCTGATCGCGAATCCAGCCTTGAACAAGATCCCTCAGGTGAGTGCAGATGGAGCTGTAGCTTATGTTATATGTGCTTTCAAATTTTATCCATTCAATCAGCTTGCCCGAAAGTTTGGTTAATATATCTATACGCTTTTCCGGAGAGAGACTTTCTAGGATTTTAACCAGGGCCTCTGATACCTCAGCCCGCATGTCGGTGTTATCACTGATAAGCTTGTCACTTAATCTATTAATGAATGTTTCAGCTGTGTCTTTTTCACCTTCAGAGAAGAGCTCTTGTACAATTACGGGCGAGGTCTGCGAAATAGTTTCATGCGGGGCGCTCTTCTCAAGGTTGTTTAGGATATTACTGCTTGTTTCTTTGAGATAAATAATTTTCCTTTTCTTTTCTTCCTCTTCGCGGGCATGTCTCTCTTGGATCTGATGCTGTAAATTGGTCCCTTTATCAGTATTCATAATGTGCCGGTAAGCTTGCTGAATGTATGTTATTCTCGGGTCATCAGCACCTTTATTCTCCAAATTGATGTTATCCATCACTTGCCGGAGCTTACCAGCCACTGCCTCAAACTTTTCAAAGTCCATGTTGTTAATTATATCGCCAAAAAGTCTATTCTCGAGCAGACTCTCAATATTTTTAGTCAACGTCACGGCAATAAGTTCGGCATCCATATTACCGATGGCTCCGGCAATCAGTTGGGAAATTTTTTCTTTGTCCGCGTTTTCAGAGACTTTATCCAAAATATGTAACATATGCAGCATACCATCCGATAATTTGATATTGGAGGCAGTGCCATCTTTTTCGACGATACTTTGCATACCCGATTGAAAAATCCGGGCAACCCACTCGGGGTCTTTCGCTAGCTCCTTCACTCTTTGGGTATCTACAGTGACATCCGGATCTTCAGACGTAATGTATTTGACAATGTCTTCATCCTTTATTTCAAGGCTAGCCACGATTTGATGGTCTTGATCCTTTGCGACATAAATCTTCTGATTAAAAAGAATGTGGGGCATTCCACCCTCTGAGATGATCTGCGATAATCTTACTTTTGATTGCTCTTCTGGCTTCTTGGACATAGTCTCAAGAAAAAGAATAAGTTCATTTTTCCCCAATCCCTTCACAAATGTGAGACTCTTGATCCCCCAATTGATCATCAACGTAAGAAAGATTGCTACCTGAGGTCTGCCAAGATATTTTTGACTCAGCGGTTCCCCGGTTATGAGGAGATTCCTTTCCGCCTCGGCAAATATTACTGAATCACTTTCTTCAAAAAGATTCAGAAAGGTCTCGTGCAGCCTGTCAATGGTCTTGATGATCATTGCGTTTGTCGGAGGATAGAGGCGTAAATTAATAGCAGCAGTATTCATAGCAATCAAAGCTTCAAGGACTTTTTCTTGATTTACTGAATAGGTCATTTTCTGGCCTCTTGAATCTTCCTCATATATCTTTCAAGTGGCTGGTATCATTAAATATCATTATTACACCTTTGCCATCTTCAAATTCTACGGAGGTTTTTGATGCCACATCTACAAGCATTTCCTTGGCGTGTGACAGGTCCAGGCTTTTAATTCTGCAGAGGATGGTCATGATGGTCATACCGTGGGAGACTACCAGAACATTCTTTGAGTTGCCCATGATTTTTTTGATTGCGCCCCACGCACGCGCCTGCAGGTCAAAGAGCGATTCTCCATTCGGCATGGCGACCGAGGCAGGGTCGCTGAACCACTGATTGAGAAAGGGCAGATGTTTTTCCCTTAACTCCGCAATTGATATATTTTCAAAATCTCCGTGGTTCATTTCCTGGAGATTGCTATCAACTTCGATAGACGCTTCATGAAACTTGCAGATCGCTTGGGCAGTCTGATATGCCCTTTTTAACGGACTCGATATTATGCCATCTATAGGCTCACTTCTTAGAGACTCTGCTAGTTTTTCTGCCTGCAAGCGCCCATAATCACTCAGCTCATTATCAGTTACCCCCTGCACCCTATTTTCCCTGTTTGACAGGGTTTCTCCGTGTCTAACCAGAATCAGCTTCAATGCGATATCTCCACACCATCAAATGATACGTTCAATCTCCTGCACTTTTATTTCGAGACGCTTTTGAGATACAGGAAATGCGGTTTTCAACTCCTGGGCAAATACCGATACCTTGTATTCCTCGATCATCCATCGATACTCCTCGATGGCTTTAAATTTTTCTTCTGAAGATACTGCTGCGGTGCAATCTACCATATCTTGAAGTTTATCGGAAAAGATTTTTATTTCGGCAGTCTTCGTAAATGCCTTGTCAAGATGAGAGATTCCTCTTTCCGCGCGAATTGAAATGGCCTTTAGGTAACGGATGATATGCGTTAACCTCTCATCATCGTATTTTATCAAGAAATCGTATGGTATCAGGAGACCGAGTTCATCTCTAAGATGCGTAAGATATTGCAGTGCCCTTTTGTTAAAGCAATTGGTTTTTTTCAAATTTTGAAGAAATATAACAGTACCGTAATAAGATTTCAAAACAGGTTTAATTTTATTAATTACATATTGACCCATAGGGAGAATTTGACCGGCGACTTTTTGGGCATGGTCAATAAAGGTAAGATGCGTGCGGATATTTTTAGAAAATAGATCATGCGTTACTTTTTCAAGAATTACTTCTTCACATTTTTTTGCACCACAGAATGATCCAGCCCATACTTTGAGATCGCCCGATAGGGTAAGAGCCTTTTTTAAATACTTCAACTCACTCTTGAAGTAATGTGCGTAAAGTGCCGCAACACCACAATTATGTGATACATCGGCTTCCTTTTTACTTTTGAACAACCGGATATTGACACATCCTTCACAGGCTTCGAGGCCGGGGTAGGCATAACCTTCAAAACATCCACCGCTTTCGAGGGTGACTGCATCCGGAAGCTCTCCAAAGTTCCAGGATGTTAATCCTGTTTTTTCCCAAGTAAGCCTAGCTTTAATGAAGGCTTGTGATTCAGCTTCAGCGGCAATATCTTTCTGAAGCAGGCTGATGTCCCTGCCGGACGCCAGTTCCAGTCCTCTGGAGTCTATTACGGCAAAGCGTACCTTCAAATGATCGTCGATAGAATCGGGATTCCAAACTGAAGCCGGAATGTCCACATGGAATCTTTCATGGATAAAATTGCTCAGGGCGGTCAATAAAGGGTTTTTGCTGTTATTCATTTCTGTTACCAAGATGTCGCAAGTCTGTGACATCGGCGGTAGTTTCTTCTTATATTCCTTTGGCAGATTTTTCAAAAGGGCGGCAATTTTCTCCCGGATAAGACCGGGAATAATCCAGTCTGCGAAGGTTTCCGAGACAGTGGAAATCATATGGAGAGGAACCTTGAGGGTCACACCGTCTTCGGGATGTCCCGGCTCATAACGATAATCGCAGGTGAATCGATGTCCATCGATGATCACATCATTGGGATAGGCAGCCAGTTCATTGTGCCCCGGGAATCTGGCAAGTACATCCTCTTCCTTCATCCGAAGAAAATCATCAGTGCCTCTCTCCTTGATCAGTTTTTGCAGGGTTCTTACATCATAGACACGGGTGAGTCTATCCTTGTAGAACATGGCGAGTTTGTGTTCACCGGCGATAAGATTTCGCCTTCTGATCTTATCCTCCATATTTGAAATTTGTTCTATGACCTCCAAATTATGAATTAAAAAGGGGAGGGGCCTCTTAACATCACCTTCAACTAGCGCACTGCGTATAAAGATTTTCGAAGCTTCATCGGGATTGATGCGCCCATAAGAAACCGGCCTTCTCGATACAATTACCAGTCCGAAAAGGCTCACCTGCTCATAGGCTACTACCTCGCCGCGATCCCTGCTCCAGTGAGGCTCGGAATAGTTTGACCGGCAGAGATTTCCCCCCAATTCTTCCAGCCACTCCATTTTGACATTTGCCGCTGTCCTGGCAAACAACCGGGATGTCTCGATCATTTCAGAGGCCACGATCCAGCTTCCACCCTTGTTGAAGAGCCCGGAACCGGGGAAGATCATCACTTCTTTCCCCTTGGCGGCTGTATAGATGTTTTTCTCCTTTTTTGCGGCGATGTTGGAAAGATACCCGGAGAGGATCGACTTATGGATTCCGTCGTAGAGGGCTTTATTATCCACATCCCTTCTCTCTCTTCTATTCCACCCTTGCTCCTCCAGAATATCCTTGAGCTGATCATAAACATCAATCCACTCCCCCATCCTTCGGAATGAGAGATAATGCGCCCAACAGAATTTTTTCATTCTGCTTTTACTCTGTGATGCTTTCATCAGGCTGTGGTATTGATCCCAGATGTGAAGAAGGGTCATGAAATCAGAGGAGGGGTTGGCAAAACCGGCGTGAATTTCATCGGCGTCCTTCTCAAATTCCATCGGCCGTTCCCGTGGATCCTGTATGCTGAGGGCGGCAGCAATGATAAGAATTTCCTCTACGCACCCTTCCTTATCAGCCTCAATGATCATCCGGGAGATCCGTGGGTCGATGGGTAGGCGCGCCATCACCCTTCCTCTTTCCGTAAGGGTATATTGCTTAACATCATCCGCATTCTTGTCCTTCGCCACAGATTCAATCGCTCCCATTT